>NZ_MUME01000182.1 GCF_002155915.1 Streptomyces thermovulgaris
ACACGCCGTAACCCCTGGTCCCCGGGGGGTGGACCAGGGGTTACGGCCTGTTGTGCCGGAATTTCGTAACGATGACTGCGCGCTCGACCTTTGGCCAGAGCTACCAGGGCTAGGGGGTCATGCGGCCGTGGACCCGGCTGCCGCGTCGCACTCCTGTCCGCGCAGGGCCCGGGCCAGGTCGTCCCGCGCCTCCAGGACCAGCCGGCGCAGGGCGGGCGCGGCCTGCTCGTGCGCGGCGAGCCACGCGTCCGCCGCCTCCAGGGTCTTCGGCGAGTCCTGGAGCCACGGGAACAGGCCCCGCACCACGTCCATCCCGATCTGGATGGACCGCTCGGTCCACACCCGCTCGATCGCCTCGAAGTACTTCGGCGCGTACGGCGCGAGCAGCTCCCGCTGGGAGGGCTGGACGAAGCCCGCGATCGTCGCCTCGACCAGCGCGTTCGACAGCTCGTCCGACTCCACCACCTGCGCCCACGCCTGCTCCTTGACGGCGGCCGAGGGGCGTGCGGCCAGACAGCGCACCTGGTGCCGCTTGCCGGAGGCGGTGTCGTCACGGGCGAGTTCGTCGGCGAGCCTCTTCTCGTCCGCCACCGCGTGCGCCGCCAGCGGCTCCAGGAACGCCCAGCGCAGCTCCTGGTCGACCTCCAGCCCCTCGATCCGCTCCGTGCCGTCCAGCAGGCCCTGCAGCAGCTCCAGGTGGTCCGGGGCGGAGGCCGTCGTGGCGAAGAAGCGCGCCCACGCCAGCTGGTGCTCGCTTCCCGGCTCGGCCTGCCGCAGTTCGGCCAGCGCGCCCTCGGCCAGCAGCCGTCCGCCCGTCTCGCGCCACTGCGGCGCCGCGTAGTGCACGAGCGCCGACTCCGCCCAGGTGTGCAGCATCTGCAGCACCCCGATGTCGGACTCGCGGCCCGCGAAGCGCAGCACCAGGCCGATGAAGTCGCGGGCGGGCAGCAGCGCGTCCCGGGTCATGTTCCACAGCGCCGTCCAGCACAGGGCGCGGGCCAGCGGATCGGTCAGCGCGCCCAGGTGCTCCCGCAGGGTGGCCAGCGAGGTCTCGTCGAAGCGGATCTTGCAGTAGGTGAGGTCGTCGTCGTTGACCAGCACCAGCTCCGGGGCGTCCTGGCCGGCCAGCTCCGTCACGACCGTCCGGGCGCCGTCCACGTCCGTCTCGGCACGCGCGTACCGCTCCAGCGTCCCGTCCCCGGAGCGCCGGTACAGGCCCACCGCCACGCGGTGCGGGCGCAGCTCGGGGTGGGACGGCGCGGCCTCCTGCAGGACGGCCAGCTCCTCGACGGTGCCGTCGGCGCCCAGCGTCACCTGCGGGGTCAGCGAGTTGACCCCCGCCGTGCGCAGCCAGGCCCGCGCCCAGGTGCCCAGGTCCCGGCCGCTGGTCTCCTCCAGGACCGCCAGCAGGTCGCCCAGCCGGGTGTTGCCGTAGGCGTGCCGCTTGAAGTAGCGGCGGGCGCCCTCCAGGAACGCGTCCCGGCCGACGTACGCCACCAGCTGCTTGAGGACGCTGGCGCCCTTGGCGTAGGTGATGCCGTCGAAGTTCAGCTTGGCGTCCTGCAGATCGCGGATGTCCGCCGTGATCGGGTGCGTGGAGGGCAGCTGGTCCTGCCGGTACGCCCACGCCTTGCGGCGGTTGGCGAAGGTGACCCAGCCGTCGGTGAAGCGGGTCGCCTCGACCAGCGCGAAGGAGCCCATGAAGTCGGCGAAGGACTCCTTCAGCCACAGGTCGTCCCACCACTCCATGGTGACCAGGTCGCCGAACCACATGTGCGCCATCTCGTGCAGGATGACGTTGGCCCGTGCCTCGTAGGAGGCCTGGGTCACCTTCCCCCGGAAGATGTACTCCTCCCGGAAGGTCACCAGGCCCGGGTTCTCCATCGCGCCCAGGTTGTACTCCGGCACGAACGCCTGGTCGTACTTGCCGAAGGGGTAGGGGTAGTCGACGTGGTCGTGGAAGAAGTCCAGGCCCTGCTTGGTGACCCGGAAGATGTCGTCGGGGTCGAAGTGCCGGGCGAGCCCCTTGCGGCACAGGGCACCGAGCGGGATCCGCAGCCGCGTGCCGTCCTTGAGCACCCGCTCGTAGGTGTCGGTCACATAGTGGTACGGCCCCGCCACCACACAGGTGATGTACGTCGAGATCGGCTTGGTCTCGGCGAACCGCCACACCCCGTCGTGCAGCTCGCCCGCCCCGTTGCTCCACACCGTCCAGCCCTCCGGCGCCCGCACCTCGAAGCGGAAGGGCGCCTTGAGGTCGGGCTGCTCGAAGTTCGCGAAGACCCGGCGGGCGTCGGCCGGCTCGTACTGGGTGTAGAGATAGACCTCGCCGTCCTCCGGGTCGACGAAGCGGTGCAGGCCCTCGCCGGTGCGGGAGTAGGCGCACTGGGCGTCCACGATCAGCTCGTTGTCGGCGGCCAGGTCCTCCAGGACGATCCGGGAGCCGTCGAAGACCTCGCTGGGATCGAGGTCCTTGCCGTTGAGCGAGACGGCGGTGACGCTGGGCGCGATCAGGTCGGCGAAACTGGAGGCACCGGGCTCGTTGCAGCGGAAGCGGATCGTGGTCACGGACCGGAACGTCCGCGGCTCCTCCCCGGTCTCCTCGCCCACTGCGGATCGCACGTCCAGGGACACCTCGTATCCCTCGACGGACAGCAGCGCGGCCCGCTCCCGGGCCTCGTCGCGGGACAGATTCTCACCGGGCACGGACGGTACTCCCTCGATCGTGTTCTGGATGAGGACAGCAATGATCCTGCCATGTGCCCCTGACACGTGGCAGCAGGGAATGTGCGGACGAGCGGTCGGTGTTGGCCCTGGAAAAAGCGACCGTTGAGGAGAGCCATGCCCGAGACCACCGCCACCGCGACCCCGTCGTCCGGCAGGACCCCCGTCGACTTCTGGTTCGACCCGCTGTGCCCCTGGGCCTGGATGACCTCCCGGTGGGTGCTGGAGGTGGAGAAGCTGCGGGACATCGAGGTCCGCTGGCACATCATGAGCCTGGCGGTGCTGAACGAGTCCCGCATGGACGAGCTGCCCGAGGAGTACCGCGAGATGCTCGCCACCCAGGCGTGGCCGCCGGTGCGCGTGGTGACCGCGGCCTGGCAGAAGCACGGCGAGCAGGTCCTCGGCCCGCTCTACACCGCGCTCGGCACCCGCTTCCACAACCGCGGCGAGGGCGCCACCCGCGAGGCCATCGCCGCCGCGCTGGAGGACACCGGCCTGCCCGCCGACCTGATCGACTACGCCGACCAGGAGGACTTCGAGTTCGACGCCGAGCTGCGCGCCTCCCACAAGGAGGGCATCGAGAAGGTCGGCCAGGACGTCGGCACCCCGATCATCGCCGTCCCCGGCCCGGACGGCGAGCAGATCGCCTTCTTCGGCCCGGTCGTCACCCCCGCCCCGAAGGGCGAGCAGGCCGCCCGGCTGTGGGACGGCACGCTGGCGGTCGCCTCGATCCCCGGCTTCTACGAGCTGAAGCGCACCCGCACGGTGGGCCCGGACTTCAGCAACCTGTGACCCGGCGGGCCGGCGGAAGCCCTCCGGGAGGCTGAAGCCCTCCGCCCGGCGCCGGCGGGGCCGGATCGCTTTGCGGAGTGCGCCGGAAAGGGACCGTCCGTGCGCGGATGCCGCCCCGCGGGTCCGGTCCGCCGGGCCCGCGGGGCGGTTTTCGGGCGGAAGCCCCCGCGAGCATGTCCTCGCGGGGGCTTCCTTGTGCCGCCTGCCTGCGTGAAGGGTGAGAAGACGATCACGTGGCAGGGCGCCTCGTGGGGGGTGCGGGGTTCATGGGGCGAGAAGCAGCACGTCCGTACGGGACTTCGCGGCGGCGTAGCGCTTGGCCACGTCCTGCCAGTCGACCACCTTCCACATCGCCTCGACGAAGTCGGCCTTCTGGTTCTTGTACTGAAGGTAGAAGGCGTGCTCCCAGGCGTCGAAGACCAGGATCGGGGTGGAGCCCTGGCCGACGTTGCCCTGGTGGTCGTAGACCTGTTCGACGATCAGCCGGCCGCTCAGCGGCTCGTAGGCGAGGACGCCCCAGCCCGAGCCCTGGGTCGTGGCCGCGGCCTTCGACATCTGGGCCTTGAACCTCTGGAACGACCCGAAGGACTCGGCGATCGCGTCCGCCAGCTCGCCCAGCCCGTCCTTCTCCAGCGGCTCGCCGCCGCCCTCCTTCGGGCCGGTCATGTTCTGCCAGTAGATCGAGTGCAGGATGTGACCGGAGAGATGGAAGGCCAGGCTCTTCTCCAGGCCGTTGATCGCCCCCCACTGCTCCTTGTCCCGTGCCTCCTCGAGCTGCTCCAGCGTGTCGTTGGCGCCCTTCACATACGCCGCGTGGTGCTTGTCGTGGTGCAGCTCGATGATCTCCGGGCTGATCACCGGCGCGAGCGCGGAGTAGTCGTACGGCAGCTCAGGAAGCGTGTAGACGGGCATGGCGGATCCCCTCCGGCCTGTTATTGCAACAGAATTGCAACTACAAGCTATCAGCGACAAGCTTGCCGCGCGCAAGACCGCACGCACGACGAAGGCCCCCACGTGTCCCACGTGGGGGCCTTCCGGTGCGGTGGGCGGTGCGTCAGCCCCGGGCGCGCCGGCGCTGCCAGACGTACCCGGCCGCCGCCAGGACCAGGGTCATCCCGCCCGTCGAGTACAGCTGGACGCGGGTGCCGGGATCCCGCGCCATCAGGACGAACACCGCCGTCATGCCGGCCAGCGCGGTCCAGGTGAGCCAGGGGAACGCCCACATCCGTACGACCAGCCTCCCGGGCGACGTGGCCTCCAGCCTGCGCCGCAGCCGCAGCTGGGAGGCGGCGACGAAGAACCAGACGACGAGGATCACCGCGCCGATCATGTTCAGCAGCCAGGAGAAGACGTCGTTCGGCCGCCAGTAGCTGAGCAGCACGCACACGAAGCCGAAGAAGCAGCTGCCCAGCACCGCGATCCGCGGGACCCCGCCCGAGACCTTCGCCAGCACCCGGGGACCCTGACCGCGCTCGACCAGGGAGTACACGATGCGCGAGGCGCCGTAGATGTTGGCGTTCATCGCGCTCAGCAGCGCGACCAGCACCACCGCGTTCATCAGCTGGCCGGCGCCCGGGATGCCGAGACGGTCGAGCGCGGCGACGTACGGGCCCTTCGTCACGATCTCCTCCGAGTCCCAGGGGACGAGGGTGACGACGACCGCCATCGAGCCGATGTAGAACAGCGCGATGCGCCACATCGCCGTCCGCACGGCGCGCGCCACGCCGCGCGTCGGGTCCTCCGACTCGGCCGCCGCGATGGTCACCGTCTCCAGGCCGCCGTAGGCGAAGACGGAGGCGAGCAGACCGACGATCAGGCCGTCGGCGCCGTTCGGGAAGAAGTCGGTCAGGTGCGAGACGCCCGGCGAGTCGGTGCCGGGCAGCACACCGGCGATCGCGAGCGCGCCGAGGGCGAGGAACAGGACGATCGCGCCGACCTTCAGCGCGGCGAACCAGAACTCGAACTCGCCGAAGTTCCGTACCGCCGCCAGGTTCGTGCCGCAGAACAGCGCCATGAACAGCGCCACCCACGCCCACTCCGGCGTGCCCGGCAGCCAGCCGGTGACGATCTTCGCGGCGCCGATGCCCTCCAGGCCGACCGCCGTGCACAGCAGCACCCAGAACGCCCAGCCCGCGGTGAACCCGGCCCACGGGCCGAACGCCCGCTCGGCGTGCGCGGAGAAGGACCCCGACGACGGATACGCCGCCGACATCTCGCCCAGCATCCGCATCACCAGCATCACGAGCAGGCCGGACAGGGTGTAGGCGACGACGATCGAGGGGCCGGCGGCGGCGATGCCCGCGCCGGATCCGACGAACAGACCGGCGCCGATCACTCCGCCGAGGGCGATCATCGACAGGTGACGCTGCTTCAGGCCGTGGGAGAGGGAGGAGGTGTCGTCCGCCCGCCCGGGGCGTTCGACGGCGGTGGTGCTCGGCATGGGGTGACTCGTTCGATGTGGGGGGACAGGTGCACAAACGGACCCAGTCTGGGCGGCTTTCCCGTCGAAGGGAGAGACCGCCCAGCATGCGGACACCCGTGGTGCGCAGAGTGGGACGGCGGTCACACGGCGGGAGCCGCGACCGCCGGCCGGCGACCGACGGACGGAGGCGGAGGGCCGAGCGGGCGGTACGGGCAGCGGACGGGGAGCCATTTGGCGGGATCCCACAGTCCCCCGCCGGGCCGAAGAAGTGTCGAAGACCGCTTCACCTCAGTGACCGGTATCACGCCCCGGCAGGTGTACGGCTCTTCCTTTGTACGAGGGTGACCAACCGTCCGTTCCCGCCTTGTCGAACGCCGACGGTGATCGCCGCATGACCGCTGGGATAGCGTCACCGTGTCCCGAAGCACCTTCATCCCGCCCGGAGACCCCCCAATGAGCACCGCTGCCGTCACCCCTGCCCGTACCGGCATCGTCCTCGCCGACCTGCTGCCCGCGTCCCGTGTCCGGGACGTCGCGCTCGTGGTGGGCGGTGCCGCGCTCACCGGAGTCGCCGCCCAGATCGCGGTGCCCGTGCCGGGCTCCCCGGTGCCGGTGACCGGCCAGACCTTCGCGGCCCTGCTGGTGGGCACCTCGCTCGGCGCCGGCCGCGGCTTCCTCTCCCTCGCGCTGTACGTGCTCGCGGGCGCCGAGCGAGGTGCCCAC
>NZ_MUME01000183.1 GCF_002155915.1 Streptomyces thermovulgaris
AAACGGCCGGTCAGCGGCGGCACTGGTCGTGGCGTCGGCGATCGTCGTGGGCCGGGTGCTCAGGCGCCGCCGCTGACCGGCCGTTTCGCGCGGCCCGCCGTCCGTGCCCCGCCGCCCGGCGGAACCCCTTTTCTTGATCCGCACAGTAGCCTCGTCGCGTGAGCAACGAAGACATCACGCTGACCGCGGGCGACGCGGAAGTGACCGTGCGGCCGGGCAACGGAGGGCGGATCGCGGGGCTCCGCATCGGGGGACTGGAACTGCTCCGCCAAGGAGAGCGCTTCGGTTGCTTCCCGATGGTTCCCTGGTGCGGCCGTCTGCGCGACGGCCGGTTCCGGGACGGTGCCACCGTCCGCCGGATGCCGCTCAACTCCCCGCCGCACGCCATCCACGGCCTCGCCCGTGACGGCGTCTGGCACACGGCCCGTGTCTCGGCGGACGAGGCGGTGATCACCTACGACCTGGGCGACCCCTGGCCCCACCCCGGCCGTGTCAGCCAGGTGATCTCCCTGACCGAGGACAGCCTGACGCTGAGGATGTCCCTGGAGACGTACGGGTCCTCCTTCCCGGCCCAGATCGGCTGGCACCCGTGGTTCAACCGCAGGCTCGAAGGAAAGGACGGGGAGGAGGGCGAGGACGTACGGCTCGACTTCCGGCCCGCCTGGCAGGAGGAGCGCGGGGAGGACCACCTGCCCACCGGCCGCCGCATCGATCCCCGGCCCGGTCCCTGGGACGACTGCTTCGGCATGCCCGACGGCGTCGACGCCACCCTCACCTGGCCGGGGCGGCTGGAGCTGAAGGTGACCAGCCCCCTGAAGTGGGTCGTCGTCTACGACGAGCAGCAGGCCGCCGTGTGCGTGGAGCCGCAGAGCGGACCCCCCGACGGACTGAACACCCACCCCCGTCTGGTCACCCCCCTGGAGCCGCTGGAGGCCACGACCACCTGGACCTGGCGCCGCGTGTGACCGCGCTTAAGCTGACTGGCATGAGCGACGTTCGCGGCGAGCTGCTGCAGCAGATCAAGGACAAGGCCGTGGTGCACGGCAAGGTGACGCTGTCGTCCGGTCTGGAGGCCGACTACTACGTCGACCTGCGGCGCATCACCCTCGACGGCGAGGCGGCCCCGCTGGTCGGCCAGGTGCTCCTGGACCTGACCGCCGACCTCGACTACGACGCGGTCGGCGGTCTGACCATGGGCGCCGACCCGGTCGCCACGGCGATGCTGCACGCCGCCGCCGCGCGGGGGCGCAGGCTGGACGCCTTCGTGGTGCGCAAGGCCGCCAAGGCGCACGGCCTGCAGCGGCGGGTGGAGGGCCCGGAGATCAAGGGCCGCCGGGTGCTGATCGTCGAGGACACCTCCACGACCGGCGGTTCCCCGCTCACCGCCGTGGAGGCCGTGCGCGAGGCGGGCGCCGAGGTGGTGGCCGTGGCGACGATCGTCGACCGGGCGACCGGGGCGGCCGAGAAGATCCGGGAGAGCGCCGGGGTGCCGTATCTGTTCGCGTACTCCAAGGACGAACTGGGGCTGGACTGAGGGACGGGCCGGGGACGGACCGAGAGGGGGGCGGAGGACCGGCCGCGGTACCGGCCCACCCGGTTTGTTCACGGACCGGACAGGGTGCCCGACTCTTCCGGCAACGTCTGCGAAGATGGGGCCGACGATGACGTCACCTAGGTCAGGGCCGTAATACGCAGACGCACCCCGCAGAACAAGGAGCGAACCGATGCCCATCGCAACCCCCGAGATCTACAACGAGATGCTCGACCGGGCGAAAGCAGGCAAGTTCGCCTACCCGGCCATCAACGTGACCTCCTCCCAGACCCTGCACGCGGCTCTGCGCGGCTTCGCTGAGGCGGAGAGCGACGGCATCGTCCAGATCTCCACCGGCGGTGCGGAGTACCTGGGCGGCCAGTACAGCAAGGACATGGTCACCGGTGCCGTGGCCCTGGCCGAGTACGCGCACATCGTCGCGGAGAAGTACCCGGTCAACATCGCGCTGCACACCGACCACTGCCCGAAGGACAAGCTCGACGGGTACGTGCGTCCGCTGCTGGCGATCTCCGAGGAGCGCGTCAAGGCCGGCAAGAACCCGCTGTTCCAGTCCCACATGTGGGACGGCTCCGCCGAGACCCTGGCCGACAACCTGAAGATCGCTCAGGAGCTGCTGGCACGCACCTCCGCCGCCAAGATCATCCTCGAGGTGGAGATCACCCCGACGGGCGGTGAGGAGGACGGCATCTCCCACGAGATCAACGACGAGCTGTACACCACCGTCGAGGACGCGATCCGCACCGCCGAGGCCCTCGGCCTGGGCGAGAAGGGCCGCTACCTGCTGGCCGCGTCCTTCGGCAACGTCCACGGCGTGTACAAGCCGGGCAACGTCGTCCTGCGTCCGGAGCTGCTGAAGGAGCTCAACGAGGGTGTCGCGGCGAAGTTCGGCCGTCCGGCCGGCAGCAAGCCGTTCGACTTCGTCTTCCACGGCGGCTCCGGCTCCACGCTGGAGGAGATCCGCACCGCCGTGGAGAACGGCGTGGTGAAGATGAACATCGACACGGACACCCAGTACGCCTTCACGCGTCCGGTGGCCGACCACATGTTCAAGAACTACGACGGCGTCCTCAAGGTCGACGGCGAGGTCGGCTCCAAGAAGGCCTACGACCCGCGCACCTGGGGCAAGCTGGCCGAGGCGTCGATGGCCCGGCGCGTGGTGGAGGCCTGCGACCACCTGCGCTCGACGGGCACGAAGATCAAGTAACGCCGCTTCCCCCGCGTCGCTTCCCCACGACGGGCCCGGTGCTCCGGCACCGGGCCCGTCGTCCGTACGGCCCGGCCCGCCCCGGCCGGCCGTCCCCGGCTGCCGCCCCGCGGCCGGGTGACGGCGCCGCCGGAGGGCCGCCGGGCACGGGGCGGGAACCCGTCCGCCGCCGGTGCCGATACCGCAGACTGAAGGCATGAGCATGCACGAGAATCTCCTGGCCGGACCGCCTCCCACCCATCTCCCCGACGACCCCGGGCCCCGCGAGCTGCTCGCGAAGGGGACCCCGCCCGCCGAGGTCGCCGCGCGGTACCCGGCGTCGTCGCTGGCGTGGGCGCACCTGGCCGACGAGGCGTTCGAGCGGGGCGCGGCCGTCGAGTCGTACGCCTACGCCCGCACCGGCTACCACCGCGGTCTGGACGCGCTGCGCCGCAACGGCTGGAAGGGCCACGGCCCGATCCCCTGGGAGCACGAGCCGAACCGCGGCTTTCTGCGTGCCCTGCACGCCCTCGCGCGTGCCGCGCAGGCGATCGGCGAGCAGGACGAGTACGAGCGCTGCACGCAGTTCCTGAAGGACTCCTCCCGGACGGCGGCGCAGGAGCTGGGCTGAGCGGCGTACGGCGAACCGGCCCGTCCGATCGTTCGGACGGGCCTTGCGCTCCGGGCGTGTGATGCGCAGGATGCGGGTGGGGACCGGGGCCCCCGTGCCGGCATCGGCAGGGGCGGACCGCTACCCGGAGCACAACAGGAGACAGCGATGGCCCACCAGGCTCATCCGACCCCTCATCACCGCGGGGCCGTCCAGGCCCGTGAGCCCGAGACCCCGTATCTCGACTTCGAGGGCACGACGCCGTACGAGGACTACGTCAAGGCGGACGTGCTGACCCACCTCCAGCAGACCCGCTCGGACGACCCCGGCGAGATGGTCTTCCTGGTCACCACCCAGGTGATGGAGCTGTGGTTCACCGTCATCGTCCACGAGTGGCAGACCGCCTCCCGTGCCCTGCGCGCGGACGACGTACCGACGGCACTCGCCGCGCTGAAACGTTCCGCTTGGGAGCTGGAGGCGCTGAACGGCTCCTGGAAGCCGATAGGCCGGCTCACCCCGGCCCAGTTCAACCGCTATCGCGGCGCCCTCGGCGAGGGCTCCGGCTTCCAGTCGGCGATGTACCGTCGTCTGGAGTTCCTGCTCGGCGACAAGTCCGCGTCCATGCTCGTCCCGCACCGCGGCACCCCCCGGGTCCACGCGGAGCTGGAGAAGGCGCTGCACGAGCCGAGCCTGTACGACGAGGTGCTGCGGCTGCTCGCCCGGCGCGGCCATGCCGTCCCGGACGCCGTGCTGCACCGTGACGTCTCGCAGCGCTATGAGCCCTCACCGGAGGTCGAGGCCGTCTGGGCGTCGATCTACTCCGGTGACCCGGACGACGAACTCGCCCATCTGGGAGAGGTGTTGACGGACATCGCCGAACTGGTCTGGCGCTGGCGCAACGACCATCTGGTCGCCACCCGCCGGGCGATGGGCGCCAAGCCCGGCACGGGCGGCTCCGCCGGAGTGGCCTGGCTGGAGAAGCGGGCACGCAAGCACGTCTTCCCCGAGTTGTGGACAGCGAGGTCCCATGTCTGAGGCAAACGTCCCCGCGCCGGCTCTCTCCGAACCGGCCGCCAAAGCGCGGAAGCTGGACGCGGAGGACGGACTGGCCGCACTGCGCGGGCGGTTCGTCCTGGACGAGGACGAGGGCGTCTACCTGGACGGCAACTCGCTCGGCGCCCTCCCCGCGCACGTCCCGGACCGCATCGCCGACGTGGTGCGCCGTCAGTGGGGCGAACTGCGCATCCGTTCCTGGGAGGAGAGCGGCTGGTGGACCGCGCCCGAACGGGTCGGCGACCGGATCGCCCCCCTGGTCGGGGCGGCGCCGGGCCAGGTCGTGGTGGGCGACTCGACCAGCGTCAATGTGTTCAAGGCGCTGGTGGCGGCCGTACGGATGGCCCGGGAGGACGGCGGCGACGGCCGGGACGAGATCCTGGTCGATGCGACGACCTTCCCCACGGACGGCTACATCGCGGGCTCGGTGGCCCGGTTGACGGGCTGCGCCCTGCGCCCGGTGGCCCCGGCCGAGGTGCCCGGGGCCCTGTCCCCGCGCACCGCCGCGGTCCTGCTCAACCATGTCGACTACCGCACCGGCCGTCTGCACGACCTGCCGTCCCTCACCGCGGCCGTGCACGCGGCGGGCGCGTACGTCGTCTGGGACCTGTGCCACAGCGCGGGCGCCCTGCCGGTGGGGCTGGACGAGCACGGGGTCGGCCTGGCGGTCGGGTGCACCTACAAGTACCTGAACGGAGGGCCGGGTTCACCGGCGTTCCTGTACATCCGCCAGGACCTCCAGGACCGTTTCGACTCCCCGCTGCCCGGCTGGAACTCGCACGCCGACCCCTTCGGCATGAAGGACGTGTACGAACCGGCGGCCGGCGCGCTGCGGGGACGGGTGGGCACGCCCGGCATCCTCTCCCTGCTCGCCCTGGAGGCGGCGCTCGAGGTCTGGGACGGGGTGTCGATCGAGGCCGTGCGCGCCAAGTCCCTCGCGCTGACGGACTTCTTCCTGGAGTGCGTCGCCGCGTACGTCCCCGCCGGACGCGTGGAGTCCCTGACCCCGGTGGCCCACGAGGAGCGGGGCAGCCAGGTGGCCCTGCGCTGCCCGGACGCCGGGGAGGTGATGAAGCGGCTGATCGCACGCGGCGTGGTCGGCGACTTCCGCCGTCCCGACGTGCTGCGCTTCGGCTTCACCCCGCTGTACGTCCGCTTCGCGGACGTGGAGCGGGCGGCACGGGTGCTGGCGGAGACGCTGGGCTCGTGACCCGCGGTGGCTCGTGACGGGCGGACCGGTCCCGGTGCCGGCGGCACCCCTGCCGGCACCGGGACCGGCCGGCCATGGGCACGCGACGGCCCGGGGCCCGGTTGACGGGCTGCGCCCTTCGCCCGGGCGCCCGGCCGCCGTCCGCTCGTGATCAGCGCATCCGGCCGCGTACCCGCGCGTGGACGATGCGCGACGGGTCGAGCGGCACCAGCGCGCCTTGGCGGTTCCACAGGGCGGCGCGGCGGTCGACCTCGAAGCCCCGAACCTGGCCGGCGAGCTCACAGCGGTGGACGAAGGTGTCGAGACCGGCGCCGAGGACGACGTACCGGCGTATGCCGGAGCGGACGGCACGGCCGCGGGTCGTCAGGGGCCTCGCACTCTCCCGCGACCGCGGTGCGCAACCGCCCACCGCCCGATGATCACCCAGCGTCACCTCCCCATGTCCGCGCCCCCGACCGGCCTGATAACGTCCCCGCCGACGGCCTGTTTCTCTCCTGGTCCGCAACGCCGTTTCAGCGCTGAGAGGTTGGATCATGTCGGACGACGCCGCACGCGACGCCATGGCCCGTGATGCCGCAGAACAGGAGTCCCTCTTCTCGCACGCACCCGTCGACCCCGACGCCACGGCCGCCTACGGCGACCACCCCGACCAGGTGATCGACTTCTACGCACCGCGCGCCACGGCCGCGGTCCCCTCCCCGACCGGGTCCTCCCCGCTGGTGGTGGTGCTGCACGGCGGCGCCTGGCGGTCCCCGTACGACCGCCGCCACATCACCCCCTTCGCGGACTTCCTCGCCCGCCGCGGCTTCGCCGTGGCCAATGTCGAGTACCGGCGCGGCAGCGCGACGCCGCAGGCCGACGGCGAGGCCCCGGTCGCGGGCCGCTGGCCGGACACGCTCGACGACGTGGCCGCCGCCCTGGACGCCCTGCCCTCGCTCGTCCGGGAGGCGCTCCCGCGGGCCGACCTGCGGCGCATGGTGGTCACCGGCCACTCGGCGGGCGGCCATCTGGCCCTGTGGGCGGCGGCCCGGCACAGGCTCCCGGCGGACGCGCCCTGGCGCACGGACGAACCCGCACCGCTGCGCGGCGTGGTCGCCCTCGCCCCGATCGCCGACTTCACGGCCGCCGAGAAGCTGGACGTGTGCGACGGGGCGATACGCCAGTTCCTGGGCGGCGACGAGAACGCCGAGGAGCGCCGGCCCTGTGCCGACCCGGCCCTGCTGCTGCCGACCGGGATCGCGACGACCCTGGTGCAGGGACGCGACGACGTGGTCGTGCCGCAGGCGGTCGCGGAGTCCTATGCGGAGGCGGCGGCGAAGGCGGGCGAACCGGTGGGCCTGACCCTCCTGAAGGAGGTCGGACACTTCCCGCTGATCGACCCGAGGACGGACGCCTGCGCGGTGGTGGCGGAGGAGATCGCGCAGCTGGCGTGGTGAGCCGTCCCGGGATCCGGCCGCACCGGCACGGGAGGGGCCGGCCGTATGCCGGGGCCGGTCGTACCCGGAGCACGGAAGGGGCCGGGCGTGTCCGGGACACAGAAGACCGGCCGGACCGCGTCGTGGGAACCGTCACGGGGGCCGGTCGTACCGGAGTGCGGTGATCCGGCCCTCCCGGTAGTACCTGAGACGGAGTGCGGAAAACCCTTCTCACTGGGGACGACCGCGGCCCTTTTCTCCGCCTACCGTGCTCATCGTGACCGAGACGACCCAGAAACAGCGGACGGGACCGGGCGGCGCAGCCGACGCGGCCAAGCCGCGCAGTCCCGAGTACGAGCTGGCCGCGGACGCCCTGCACGGGCTGCGGCAGGACCTGTTCCACGAGATGTTCGCCTACCGGCCGCTGGGCCGGGCGGGCACCGGCGGCCCACTGATCCGGCGGCTGCCCGGCCGGATGCGGCAGTACGCGGTCTGGGCCCCGCACGCCGTGGTGGTGGGGCTCGGTCTGATCGCGATGAACGTGGCCTGGACGGGCAACAACGACGGCGTGGCGGGGCCGGTGGCCGGCCTGCTGGCCCTGATCCCGGTGGTGTTCACCCTGCTCCGCCCGGTCGGGGCCTTCTGGATGTCCCTGGTGGCGACCACGGTCTCGTCGCTCATGGGCGGTTACTGGAACGCCTGGCCGTGGCAGCCCGGCAGTTTCGTCTCCCATCTGACGGTGCTCACCGTCGTCGCGATACGCACCCGGCCGCGCACGGCGGCGTGGACATGGGTGCTCACCGCCGTCTACGGGGTCTTCGCCCAGTTCCTCTTCGGCTACCAGTCGACCGGCAATCTCGCCTCCATGCTGGTCCTCTCCGCGATGATCCTGCTCGTCGTCACCGTCTGGCACATCCGCCGGGACGCCAAGCAGGAGGTGACCGCCCAGCAGACGGAGACCGCGCACGAGCGTTCCCGCCGCACCCTGCTGGAGGAGCGCACCACGATCGCCCGCGAGCTGCACGACGTCGTGGCCCACCACATGTCCGTCGTCGCCATCCAGGCCGAGGCCGCCCCCTACCGGGTGGAGAACCCGCCGCCGGAGCTGGAGAAGGCCTTCGCCACGATCCGGGAGAACGCGGTGGCGGCCCTGACCGAGCTGCGGCGCGTCCTCGGGGTCGTCCGCGCCGAGGACTACGAGGCTCCGCAGGCCCCGCAGCCCACGCTCGCCGATCTCGACACCCTGCTGGAGAACGTGCGGGAGGCCGGTCTGAGCGTGGAGAAGACGGTGATGGGCGCGGTGCGCGAACTGCCGCAGGGAGTGGAGCTGTCGGCGTACCGGATCGTCCAGGAGGCCCTGAGCAACACCCTGCGGCACGCGCCCGGCGCGAGCGCCCGGGTGGAGATCGGCTACGTCCTCGGCGGGCTCGCCCTGCGCGTGGTCAACGGCCCGCCGCCCGCGCCGTCCCTGATCAAGCCCTCGCCGGGAGCCGGGCACGGCATCACCGGCATGAGGGAACGGGTGTCGATGCTGGACGGTGAGATGACAGCGGGTCCGACCGACGACGGAGGGTACGAGGTGGCGGTGTTCCTGCCGGTTCCCGCGGCGACGGAGCGCACGGGCGGCGACGGAGCCGTCGCATGACGGCCGGCACGATCCGCGTACTGATCGCGGACGACCAGATGATGGTGCGCGAGGGCTTCTCGGTCCTGCTGAACGCGATGCCCGACATCGAGGTCGTCGGCGAGGCCGTCAACGGGCGCGAGGCGGTGGAGCGGGCCCGCGAACTGGCCCCGGACGTGGTGCTGATGGACATCCGCATGCCGGAGATGAACGGCATCGAGGCGACCCGGGAGATCGTCGCCGCGGACAGCACGGCGAAGGTGCTGGTGCTGACCACGTTCGACCTGGACGAGTACGTGTACCAGGCGCTGCGGGCGGGTGCCTCCGGCTTTCTGCTCAAGGACGCCTCGGCGCGGCAGCTCGCCGAGGGGGTGCGGGTGGTCGCGGCCGGCGACGCGCTGCTCGCGCCCTCGGTCACCCGGCGGCTGATCACGGAGTTCTCGAGGCTGGCCGAGCCCCCGCGGCCGACGGCCGCCGCGCAGACGGCGTACGGGGAGCTGACCGAGCGGGAGACGGAGGTGCTGGTGCTGATCGCCCAGGGGCTGTCGAACGCGGAGATCGCCGAGCGGCTGGTGGTCGCCGAGTCGACCATCAAGACCCATGTGAGCCGGATCCTGGTGAAGCTGGGGCTGCGGGACCGGACCCAGGCGGCGGTGTTCGCGTACGAGACGCGGCTGGTCACACCGGGGTGAGCCCCGCCGCCGGACGGGCGGACCGGATTCCCCCCGGCCGGCCGGATTCCCTCCGGCCCGGCCGGATTTTTCCCCCGGTCGGACCGGAGCCCCTTTGGCCGGACCGGAATCCCTCTGGCCGGACCGGAGCGGCCGGGCTAGCGTCCGGGCATGGCCGCCGACTCCGACCTCCCCTTCGACCCGTGGGACCCGGCGTTCGTCGCCGACCCGTACCCCGCCTACGCCGAGCTGCGCGCACGGGGCCGTGTGCACTACTTCGAGCCCAGCGACCAGTGGCTGGTCCCGCACCACGCGGACGTCTCCGCGCTGCTGCGGGACCGCAGGCTGGGCCGGACCTATCTGCACCGGTTCACCCACGAGGAGTTCGGCCGCACGCCGCCCCCGCCGGAGCACGAGCCGTTCCACGTCCTCAACGACCACGGGCTGCTCGAACTGGAGCCGCCGGACCACACCCGGATCCGGCGGCTGGTGTCCAAGGCGTTCACCCCGCGCACGGTGGAGCGGATGAGGCCGTATGTGCACCGGCTGGCGAACGACCTGGTCGCCTCGCTGGTCGAGGCGGGCGGCGGCGATCTGCTCACGGACGTCGCCGAGCCGCTGCCGGTCGCCGTGATCGCCGAGATGCTGGGCATCCCCGAGGCGGACCGGGGCCTGCTGCGGCCCTGGTCGGCGGACATCTGCGGGATGTACGAGCTGAACCCGTCCAAGGAGGCGGCGGCGAAGGCGGTGCGGGCGTCGGTCGAGTTCTCCGCCTGTCTGCGGGAGCTGATCGCACAGCGCCGCAAGGACCCGGGCGACGACCTGATCTCGGGACTGATCGCGGCGCACGACCAGGACGACCGGCTGACGGAACAGGAGATGATCTCCACGGCCGTGCTGCTGCTGAACGCCGGTCACGAGGCCACGGTGAACGCCACGGTCAACGGCTGGTGGGCCCTGTTCCGCAACCCCGGCCAGCTGGACGCCCTGCGCGCGGACCACTCCCTGGTCCCGACCGCGATCGAGGAGCTGATGCGCTACGAGACCCCGCACCAGCTCTTCGAACGCTGGGTCCTGGACGAGATCGAGATCGGCGGCACGACGATCCCCAGGGGGGCGGAGGTCGCCCTGCTCTTCGGCTCGGCCAACCGTGACCCGGCGGTCTTCACCGACCCCGAGCGCCTGGACCTCGCCCGCCGGGACAACCCCCACATCTCCTTCGGCGCGGGCATCCACTACTGCATCGGCGCGCCCCTGGCCCGCATCGAACTGGAGGCCTCCATGAGGGCCCTGCTGGAGCAGGCCCCCACGCTGGACCTGGCCGAGGAGCCGCGGCGGAAGCCGACCTTCGTGATGCCGGGGCTGGAGGGGCTGAGCGTGGTGGTGCGCTGAGGCCGGGGTCGGTTCATCCCTTCGGATGATCTCCGTACGAGTGCGTCCGGGCATGATCGCAGGCTCGGCGAGCCGGTGCCGGCCTGCCGAAGGAAGCACCGTGACGGTCAAGGCGCAGCACACGCCTCAGATGCCCGTGGAGGAGTTCGAGGAGCTCGCCGCACACGTGGCCGAAAGGTTCGACGCCGTCAGGTTGGAATTCATCAACGGACGGGCCGGGATCCAAGGGCATGACGGACGGCCTCGCCACCGAGGAGCTCAAGCAGTACGCCGGCTGAGCCCGCAGTACGCCGGCTGAACCCGCAGCATGCCGGCGGGGCTCACCGGGCTCAGCCGCCGATGTCCCGTCTGCGCAGCCCCGCCAGCCCCCCGGCCACCAGGAGCGCCGCGAGCGCCAGCAGGACGCCCACCGGCCCCCACTCCATCCGTCCGCCCGGCAGCCTGGGCAGGTGCCCGAAGGGGGAGAGGTCCAGCACGAGCTGCGGGACGTCCAGCACGGGACCGACCCAGCCGATCAGCAGCACCGTCACGGCCACCCCCCACGCGGCCACGGCACCCCGCGGCAGGACGCCGTGGAGCAGGACGGCGATGCCGCCGATCACCCACACCCCGGCCACCTGCACCAGGCACGCGCCGAGCACCGGTCCGAGCCGCCCGCCGTGGCCGGCCGCGAGGCCCAGCCCGGCCATGAGCATGATCAGGACCGAGCCGCCGAAGGCGATCAGCAGATGCCCGGCGGCCCAGCGCAGCCGGCCCACCGCGCCCGCCAGCACCGGTTCGGCGCGGCCGGAGCTCTCCTCGCCGCTCAGGCGCAGCACGGAGGAGACGGCGAAGAGCGCGGCGACCAGCCCGATCATTCCGACGACCGCGGCGAGGAAGGAGTCCGTCAGGTCGGCCTGACCGCCCATCCGCCGGAAGATCTCCCGTGCCTCGTCGTGGTCGCCGACCAGCCGGATCGCGCCGTCCGCCATTCCGCCGTAGACGGCCCCCGCGACGAAGAAGCCGGCGCTCCAGCCGAGCACGCTTCCCCGTTGCAGCCGCCAGGCCAGCGCGCCCGCCGTTCCGACACGGCCCCGGGCGGGGCCCGGCCGGGTCGGCAGAAAGCTCATGCCGAGGTCCCGGCGCCCGGCCAGCGCGTAGGCGATTCCCGCCTGGAGGGCCGTCGCCGCGGCGAACAGCAGCAGCACCCACCAGCGTTCGGAGGCGAAGGCCCGCAGCTGCGCCAGCCAGCCCAGCGGGGACAGCCAGGTCAGCACGGAGGACTCTCCCCCGGCCGGCTCTCCTCCCGCGCCGGGCGAGGGGGAGGCGTCCCCCGCCGTCGCAAAGTCGCCGGCCGCCCGCAGGACGAAGGCCATGCCCAGGACGGCTGAGGTCAGGCCGCGGGCCAGCCGGGCGCTCTGGGTGAGCTGGGCGACGATCGCCGCCGTGGTGGCGAAGACCATGCCCGTGCCCGCCACCCCGAGCCCGAGGGCGAGGGCACCCGCGGCGCCCTGTCCGGCGAGACCGGCCGTGATCAGCAGGGCCAGGGCCGTGTTCGCGACCGCCGCCGCGAGCAGCGCCGCCGTCAGCGGGGCCCGGCGGCCCACCCTGCCGGAGGACACCAGTTCCTGCCGTCCGCTCTCCTCCTCGTCCCGGGTGTGCCGCAGGACGACGAGCAGACTCATGACGGCGGCGAGGATGCCCGCGTACCCCCCGATCCGCCAGGCCGTCAGCGCGCCCACCGAGTCGCCGAACACCGGGCCGATCATGGCGCGCAGGGAGGCGTTGGTCTCCATCTGGAGCATCAGCTCGGCGCGCTCGGCCGGGGTGCCGTACAGGCCCCGGATCGCGCTCGGCATGGACAGCACCATCAGTGCGTTGGCCGCGACCCAGAGCGGGATCGTCACACGGTCGCGGCGCAGGGCGAACCGCAGCAGGATCCCGGTGCCGGCGAGAGGACGGGAGCGATCGCCCGGCACGGCGGGGGCGGGCGGGGCCGCGGCGGTCATCGCGCCACCTCCACGGCTTCCGGGCCCGGGCCGGTGCCGGTCCGGCCGGCTGTGTCGGCCTTCCCGGTCCCTTCCTGGTAGTGCCGCAGGAACAGCTCCTCCAGCGTCGGCGGGGTGGAGGTCAGCGACCGTACGCCTCTTTCGCTCAGCAGGCGCAGCACCTCGTTCAGCTGGTCGGTGTCCACCTGGAGGCGGACCCGGTGGTCCCGCACCTCGAGGTCGTGGACGCCGGGCAGAGAGGCGAGCCCGTCCGGGGGCCCGGCCAGTTCGGCGGTGATGCTGGTGCGGGTGAGATGGCGCAGGTCGGCCAGCGAACCGCTCTCCACGGTACGGCCCCTGCGGATGATGCTCACCCGGTCGCACAGCTCCTCGACCTCGCTGAGGATGTGGGAGGAGAGCAGCACGGTGCGGCCCCGGTCGCGCTCCTCGGCCACACAGCGCTGGAAGACCTCCTCCATCAGCGGGTCCAGGCCCGAGGTCGGCTCGTCCAGGATCAGCAGGTCGACGTCGGAGGCGAAGGCGGCGACCAGGGCGACCTTCTGCCGGTTGCCCTTGGAGTACGTCCGGCCCTTCTTCGTCGGGTCCAGCTCGAACCGCTCGATCAGCTCGTCCCGGCGCCGCGGGTCGAGCCCTCCGCGCAGCCTGCCGTACAGGTCGATGACCTCTCCCCCGGAGAGGTTGCGCCACAAGGTCACGTCCCCGGGGACATAGGCGATCCGGCGGTGCACCTCCACCGCGTCCGTCCAGGGATCGCGGCCCAGCACCCGTGCGACGCCCGAGTCGGCGCGGAGCAGACCGAGCAGGATCCGGATGGTGGTGGACTTGCCGGAGCCGTTCGGGCCGAGGAAGCCGTGGACCTCGCCGGCGGCGACCTCCAGGTCGAGACCGTCCAGGGCGTGGGTCCGTCCGAAGGACTTGTGCAGCCCGCGGACCGTGATTGCCTGCGTCATGCCGGCCAACGTACGCTTCTTTCAGAAATTTGTGAAGTTAAGAAATCTGATGAACTCCGACTAGGCTGGACGGCATGGCGGAGTCGAAGGCGGTGGAGCGGGATCCCGAGGCGGTGTCGCGGTTCGTGGAGCACTTCGCGGCGCAGCTCGTCGAGGCGGGCATGCCGCGCATGCCGGCCCGGGTCTTCGCCGCGCTGCTCGCCTCCGACGCGGGCGCCCTGACCTCCGCCGAGCTGAGCGACCGGCTGAGGATCAGCCCCGCGGCCGTCTCCGGCGCGGTGCGCTACCTGTCCCAGGTGCACCTGGTGTCACGGGAGCGGGAACCCGGCTCCCGCCGGGAGCGCTACCGGGTGCACAGCGATCAGTGGTACGAGGCGCTCACCAACCGCCAGGCGATCGTCAAACGGTGGCAGGCCGCCCTGCGCCAGGGCGTGGCCGGCCTGGGCGAGGAGACCCCCGCGGGACGCAGGCTGGCCGAGACGCTGGTCTTCTTCGAGTTCATCGAGCAGGACGTGGCGGGGATCATGGAGCGGTGGCGCGAGTACCGGGAGAAGAACCTCGGCGGGACGGTGTGAGGCCCGGCGTCACCGCGCCGGAGCCGGCAGCACGAGCCGCCAGGCGTTCTCCCGCACCCGCCAGGTCCGGGTCCGCACCGGCCCCGACACCACCGCGTCCGCCCGGTAGCGGAAGTCCGCGCCCGAGACGGTCACCGTGCGCCCCCGCGCCAGCAGCGGCGAGGCCTCCGCACCGGGTCCCGACAGGGGCCGGATCTCCACCGCCGCCCTCCCGGAACCCTCGGGCGTGACCGTCACCGTCTCCACCGGCTGGTCCAGGTCCACGACCGTCGTCCCGTCCACCTCCACACGCAGCCGGGCGGGCCCCGACCCGTTCGCCGTCCGGGGCGGACGGGCCACCAGCGTCCGCACCAGGGACTGGCAGGTCCGCAGCCACGGATGTCCGGCCCCCGCCGGAACGGCCGTCACCCCCGCCGGGGCGCCGTGCGGGGAGGCCGGCGGGATGCGCAGCGTCCCCAGCACCACGCCGTCGCTGTCGTCGACGAGCAGATCCAGCCGCCGCTCGACGCCGTCCAGCACCGACCGTGCCGCCGCCACCACCCCCGTCGGCACACCGAGCGACTGGGCCAGGGACACGACGCCCCCGACCGGTACGACCGACAGCACGCATCCGGCCAGTTCCCGCTGCCGGTGCAGCACCGACACCGCCCGCAGCAGCGTCCGGTCGTCACCGATCACCACCGGCCGCCTGGCACCGCGCCGCATCAGCGCGCGGGCGAACTCCTCCGGCCCCTCCGGCAGACACAGTTTGAGGACGGCACCCCCGCTGAGCACGTCCTTCGCAATGCGTACGGATTCCCCGTCCGTCCGCCGGGCGACCGGGTCGATGACCACCAGCAGCTGATCGGACGTGGGGAGAGTCGCCACCTCGGTCCTGCCTCGCTTCCTCGGGTAGCATCTTTGTGCAAGAGCCCCTTTGCGCGATTGCGCCCGGGGGCTTCGTCTATTCCGGGGCATCCGGTCCGACGGGTCGTACGGCTCGGCCGCGGTCGCGGAAGTACGTGACTGTGAGCCCGCGTACGCCCCTGACCTTGGACATGCCCCGCCCGGAAGGGGTGTACGCGCGTGCCCGCACTTGTGCTGCTCGGTGCTCAGTGGGGTGACGAAGGCAAGGGAAAGGCCACCGACCTGCTCGGTGGCTCGGTGGACTATGTAGTGCGTTACCAGGGCGGCAACAACGCCGGCCACACCGTCGTCGTCGGTGACCAGAAGTATGCACTGCACCTCCTTCCTTCCGGAATCCTGTCACCCGGTTGTACGCCGGTCATCGGCAATGGCGTTGTGATCGACCCGTCGGTCCTGCTCTCCGAGCTGAGCGGTCTGAACGAGCGTGGTGTCGACACGTCCAAGCTGCTGATCAGTGGCAACGCACACATCATCACGCCGTACAACGTCACCCTCGACAAGGTGACGGAACGCTTCCTCGGCAAGCGCAAGATCGGCACCACGGGCCGGGGCATCGGCCCGACCTACGCGGACAAGATCAACCGTGTCGGCATCCGGGTGCAGGATCTGTACGACGAGTCGATCCTCACCCAGAAGGTGGAGGCGGCCCTCGACGTCAAGAACCAGATCCTCACCAAGCTCTACAACCGGCGCGCGATCGCCGTGAACCAGGTGATCGAGGAACTGCTGGGCTACGCCGAGCAGATCAAACCGTACGTCGCCGACACGGTCCTGATCCTCAACCAGGCGCTGGACGAGGACAAGGTGGTCCTCTTCGAGGGCGGACAGGGAACGCTGCTGGACATCGACCACGGCACGTATCCCTTCGTCACCTCCTCCAACCCGACCGCGGGCGGCGCCTGCACCGGCACCGGCGTCGGCCCCACCAGGATCAGCCGTGTCATCGGCATCCTGAAGGCCTACACCACCCGCGTCGGCGCCGGTCCCTTCCCGACCGAGCTGTTCGACGAGGACGGCGAGGCGCTGCGCCGCATCGGCGGCGAGCGGGGTGTGACGACCGGCCGTGACCGCCGCTGCGGCTGGTTCGACGCGGTGATCGCCCGCTACGCCACCCGCGTCAACGGCCTGACCGACTTCTTCCTCACCAAGCTCGACGTCCTGTCCGGCTGGGAACGGATCCCGGTCTGCGTCGCCTACGAGATCGACGGCCGGCGCGTGGAGGAACTCCCGTACTCGCAGAGCGACTTCCACCACGCCAAGCCGATCTACGAGTACCTGCCCGGCTGGCAGGAGGACATCACCAAGGCCAAGACCTTCTCCGACCTGCCGAAGAACGCGCAGAACTACGTCAAGGCCCTGGAGGAGATGTCCGGCGCCCCGATCTCCGCGATCGGCGTGGGCCCGGGCCGCGACGAGACGATCCAGATCAACCCGTTCCTGTAGGCGTCGCCCGTCGGGGATTTGACAGGACGGCCGGTGCGGTGAACCGTACCGGCCGTTCAGCATTGATCCGCCTGGTGGAAAGATGGTCGGCCGGGCAGCCTGGAGCCAAGGAGGGGACTTCGTGCCGGTCCGGAAGCCACCAACCGCTCGACAGCGGCGGCTCGGGATCGAGCTTCGCCGGATGCGTGAGCACGTCGGGCTCTCCCTCACCGAGGCCGCCGCGCTGCACCGCGTGGACAAGACGGCGATCAGCAACACCGAGTCCGCCCGGTTCGGTGTGAGCGCCGACCGGGTGCGGGTGTGGGCGGCCAACTACTCCTGCCCCGATCCCGCCTAAGTCGACGCGCTTGCGGAGATGGCCAAGGAGCGGTCCGGCTCCCACTGGTGGGACGAGTTCAGGGGCTCCATCGCCTCCTGCATGCTCGATCTGGCCGAACTGGAGCATCACGCCACCGCGCTTCGGCACGTACAGATCACGCATCTGCCCGGTCTGCTCCAGCACGAGGACTACGCCCGTGCCGTCTTCAGGGAGGCCGTACCGCCTCTGTCCCCCGAGGCACTGGACCTCCAGGTCGCCTTCCGCATGCGCCGCCAGAAGCTGCTGGACCGCGCGGACCCGCCTGCTTGCTCCTTCCTCCTCCATGAAGCCGCACTGCGGATGCTCTTCGGGGGACCGGCTGTCGTGCGAAGGCAGTTGGAGCACTTGCTGGAGCAGTCGGAGCGGGAGACGGTGACGCTCCGCGTGGTGCCCTTCTCGGCGGGAGGATTCCCGAGCGCGGGCAGCTCGACCATGTACGCCTGCGGTCCTGTGCGGCAGCTCGACACCGTGCAGATCGACGTGCCGAACGGAGTCACATTCCTGGACTCCGAGACGCATCTGACGAACTACCGCGCTGTACTGGACCGCGTGGAGCAGCGCTCCCTGGAGCCAGGCCCTTCCCGCGACTTCATCCACAAGGTGCTTCAGGAACTGTGAGAGCGTGAATCAGCATGGACATTCAGTGGCGCAAGTCGTCATATTCCGAACAGTCCGGCAACTGCCTGGAGTTGGCGACGGTCGGCGATCTGGTGCTTGTCAGGGAGAGTGACGAGCCCGATGTCGTCGTCAGGACCACTCGCGCCAAGCTCGCGGCCTTCCTCGCCGGGGCCAAGGCAGGGGAGTTCGACGATCTGCTCTAACGGCATCAATATTGATGCGGCAGCACTGTTGACGCTAGCCTGACTCCGTGCGGTAGTCAGGCGATTACCGCATGCGCAAAGTGCCCCGGTGGTGCGCCATCACCCCGGGGCCGGCCAACGCTGTCAAGGAGCGTCAGCATGCCCAAGCCTATGCGGCCTGCCCTGGAACGAACACGTGCCCTGATTCTGTCCCTTCTGTCCCTTCTCCTTCCGGCCACCGGCCGACGCCGCAGGCCGAGGAGGCCGGGACACGCACCCGCATCCCCGCGCACCCTGTCCGGACTGCGCCTGCTGATCCGCCACACCGCCGTACCCGGACTGTGCGCCGCCCTTCCGAGGCCCCGCACCCGAACCAGGCCCGAAACCTCCGCGCCCCTCCAGGACACCGGTCCCCTTGTACGCCCCTACCTGCTCGCCCATGAACGCCTGCAACGGCAGGAGGAACGCCGCGCCGCACTCGTCCTGGCGCTCGAAGGGATCGACGTGGGTCCCTGGGTGATCCACGGCCACCGGATCGGCACTCCCGTGGGGGTGGCGGCCTGATGAGCAGCACGACACCGAACGCCCGGATCCAGGTGAGCCGTGTCCCCAGCAAACCGGTCCGCCGGCGGGACGACGGAACCATCGCCATCGACCTGTGGCTGCGCCGCGACGGAGTCTTCGACGCGGACGTGGCACTGCACCTCACGCCCGCCGAGGCCGAACTGCTCCACGCCCAGCTGTGCTACGCGCTCGCCGACGAGCCCGTGACCACCCCCGCGCACCACACCCCGGACTGCCGCAAGCCCTCGATCGGCAGCCCCGGAGCCCACTGGCCGTAGGCACGGCTTCCGCACGGGTGGGCGGCACGAGCGGGAACGCACCGCTCATGCCGCCCACCCGGACCGCTCATGTGCTTGCACCGCCCGCTCTGCCACCGGGTCACGCCCTGCGTGGACTGAGAACACGCAGTTTTCCTCCCTTGTCGCGAATCCACTGTTCCAGTGCGTCACCGGACAGCTCGCGGGATGCTTGCCCTTCGATGACGACAGCCGGACCGAACACTGTTCCGCTCGCGCCTTCCATCCTGGTCTCCTCGTCCAGCAGCACCTCGAACGAGTTTTCCTCGAAAACGGCGTCTCGCAGATCGGCGTTGCGGAAGTTTGTGTTGATGAGGAAGGTGTCCACAAATTTGGTTCCGCGGCAGCTCGCCCCGGAGGCGTCGACGTCACACAACGACGCCTTCACGAGCTCGGCTCCGTCCAGCACCGCATTGACCAGTACTGCGTTGTCCATGGTGACGCGTACCAGAGAGCAGCGCGTGAGATCGGCTCCGGTGAAATCGGCGCCCTGCGTGTCGGAGCGGTAGAGATCCGCGTCGACAAGCTTTGTGTTCACCAGCTTCGCGTCGGTGAGCCATGACTCCGAGAAGTTGCCATGGGAGAGGTCGGCGCCACTCAGGTCGATCCCGGCCGCGTCGAGGCCACCCTCTTCCTCAAGCCATTCCCGAAGTCGCTGCGCAGCAGCCTCATCTGGTGGAAGTCTGGAGGGAAGCCAGCCGTTACGGGTACCAGATGGCATCATCTGTCCGGCCGTTCTTTTCAAGGGTTGATTCGATGTCGTCGATCGCTGCTGGCGTGCGATACCAGGCTCAGATTGAGCTCTGCGGCGGCCAGCATTCGGGTGATATCGATGATAGGAGGGCTGGAAAACTCCATCCTCACGATGTCGACAGAACCGATTCGGTGAGCTTGTCCGTCGGACCCGGCCGCCTCGATGATGCAGCGGTGCCAACAGGACCTTCCGGGGCGTCTTCGAGTACCCAGCGCGCGTCGGACTTCTGAATGAGAAAATCGGCAAGGAAAGACACTGGATCGAGGTGAAGTGTGATCCGGTCGGACTTCTCAAATTCGCTCAAGGGAACGCGGGACGCGTAGTCGTCCAGGGCTGGGATCACGGTCATCGGGTCGCGGGCGTAAACCTCTGGAGAAATGCCGAGCATGCCCGAAGCCGCTCTTGGTCGAAACTTTTCGGACGGCTGCCGACCGTCTTGGTTCAATTCTATATTCTGGCGCGGATTTCTTGCGCGATTTCCATGAGTCTTGGGATGTCTTCGTCGGGCACCGAGTGGCCGAGCTTCCTCACTCGGTCAACGAACTCGGCGGGCAGGATGACGTGATGCTTCCGCACGTAGAACCAGAGGTCACCCCTCCAAACCCACTCACCGTCAGAATAGATGGAGTCTCCCCCGAGGATTGCCTCGCCGGAGCCGAGGGCGTCATCGGATGAACCCATGATATTGAAGAGGTCGTGGCCGTTCTGGAGATACCGGATTATTTCCTTTTCGTCTTCGTAGGGGAAATCTCCGAGAAAATCCCGCAAGCTCCCCCTGGGGGTGCCAAAGGTGGGAGGCCATAGCTCCTCGAAATGGTCTAAGATTTTCACTATATACTCATTTCGTCAGTCGACCAGGAGTGTCCCAGTCGTACCCGATCACCGTGGACCTTGTGTTCTGTGGTGTGCTCGGGGATGGAGGCGGGTGCTGTTTCCTGCGCTCTGTTGCCGAGTGATGCCTTGCGGAGCGATGACATGCAGGTTCCCGCCCCTGCTGCGGGCCCATTCCTCCAGCGCTGCTCCGGACAGTTCACGGAACGTTTGTCCTTCGGTGACGACTGCCGGATCGAACACTGTTCCGTTTGCGCCTTCCAGTTTTGTTTCTTTGTCCAGCGTCACCTTGAATGAGTTTTTTGAAAATTGCGCCGGACGGATCGGCGCCGCAGAAGTTGACATGAATCAGCGTAGATCCCATGAACTCGGTGCCGCGGCAGCTCGCTCCCGAAGCGTCGACCCCGTACAGCGACGCTTTGACCAGATCCGCCCCGTCCAGTACGGCGTTCCTCAAAACGGATTCATCGAGATCTACCCGAACCAGGCAAGCCTCTGTCAGGTCGGCTCCGGTGAAGTCAGCCCGAAGGGCGATGGAGCGGTACAAGCCCGCCTGTGCGAGCCTCGTGCCGGTCAGTTTTGCGTTGATGAACAAAGATTCAGAGAAGTCCGCACCGGAAAGGTCGGCTCCGCTGAGATCGAGATCCATGGCATCGAGCCCGCCGTCATCCTCCAGCCACTCTCGCAAGCGTTGGGCGGCAGTCTCGTCCTGTGGGAAGCGGGAGGTGTCCAGCTTTTGCGGGTGTTAGGCGACATGCCTTCCCGGCCGTCCTTTCGTGCTACCGCATCGATGTCTTCGCTCAACGACTGGTTCGACTCCTTGACGCCTGGGACGGTGGCCCAGTTTTTCTGCCGACCTGGTCCCTGTCGATGCCCTGATGTGAAGGTGCTGTCGACGGTGGGCTCAGAGCATGTCGGTCAGGTAGGGGCCGGCGAGTCCGTACCCTTCCGCCTTGCCGAAATACGTTGCATCCCCTGGAACGGCGGGTGCGCCGAGCAGCTCCTCGAGATCCCGGAGTGCCGCACTCAACCGTGGAGCGTTCCGTCTTTGCACCTCCGGATGCGGGTCCCATAGAAGTCGCAGTAGCCCCAGATGTCATGGAAAACAGTTGCTTCGGCAGTCAGGTGCAGTTGGTCGGGGCAGAATATTCCATTGCTTGATGCGCGGCATGGATCATGCCCTTTTGCCTGCATTGATCGAGCAGCGATCGGTAGCCGGGTACATCGTCCTTGAGCCGGCTTCTTTACGCGATCGAGCGCCGCGTCATCCGTGACTGCCTGAGCAGCGACCTCGGCCCTGTAGACCTGGCTCGCCTCAACGGCCTTCCGATCGACGCCATCGCCGCCACCCTGCCCCCGGCACAGCCC
>NZ_MUME01000184.1 GCF_002155915.1 Streptomyces thermovulgaris
CCCCGGCCCGTCCCGTCCCCGGCCCGGAAAGCCCCACCGCGCGCCCGTCGTCCGGCCGGCGGCCCGGGGAACTGTTTGTGCGCACCCCCTTGACAGTCAAACTCTAGGTTTAGAGCATTTGGGCCACCCCAACCGCTCCGAGAGTTGGAGAGTGCCAGATGACGGGCACCGTCCTCGACGCCGTTCCCTACTTCGACGTCGCCGATCCGAACTTCTCGATCACCTCAACCGCCGTGCACGAGGCACGTGAACGAAGCTGGTACGCCCGTACCAACTACGGCCTCGCGGTGCTGCGCTACGACGACGTCAACCGCCTTCTCAAACATCCCAAGCTCCGCCAGGGCAGCGTGGCCTGGCCCGCGCACAACGGAGTGACGGAGGGACCGTTCGCCCGGTGGTGGGACAGCTGGATCCTCAACAAGGAGGGCGAGGAGCACCACCGCCTGCGACGGCTGATGAACCCGGCGTTCTCCCCCCGGCTGATCGGCGGCCTGGTACCCCGCTTCCAGGCACTGGCCACCGAACTGATCGACGGCTTCGCCGAGCCGGACCGCTGCGAGTTCGTCTCCGAGTTCGCCGAGCCCTACGCGGCCCGTGTCATCGCCATCATGCTCGGCATCCCCGAGTCGGAATGGCCGGTCATCGCCCGGGAGTCGGCCACCCTCGGCCTCGCCCTGGGCGTGACCTTCCGTGAGAACCTGCCGAAGATCGAGGCCGCCCTCGCCCGGCTGTACGCCTACGCCGACGAGCTGATCGCCGACCGCCGCCGCACCCCGCGGGACGACTTCGTCACCCGCCTGGTGAACGCCAGCCGCGACACCGACAAGCTCAGCGAGCAGGAGCTGCGCGACGGACTGCTGCTGCTGATCTTCGGCGGCTTCGACACCACCCGCAACCAACTCGGCCTGGCCATGCAGACGTTCATCCGTCACCCCGACCAGTGGCGGCTGCTCGCCGAGCGTCCGGAGCTGGGCGGCAAGGCGGTCGAGGAGGTCATGCGGGTCAACCCCACCGTCCGCTGGGTCACCCGCGAGGCGGTGGAGGACTTCACCTACAAGGACCTGGAGATCACGGCCGGCACCACCATCCATCTGTGGAGCGAGTCGGCCGGCACCGACCCGCGGGTGTTCGGCGAACCGTCCTTCGACATCACCGCCGAACGCAAGCCCCACTTCGGCTTCGGCGGCGGCGCCCACCACTGCCTCGGCCACTTCGTCGCCCGCAGCGACATGAGCGAGGCCCTGCCGCTGCTGGCCCGGCGTCTGCGCGAACCGCGCATCCTCGACGGCGCCGAGTGGCTGCCCGACTCCGGCAACACCGGCCCCGTCCGCCTGCCCATCGGGTTCACCCCGGCCTCCTGACCCCCGCTTCCCCTCCCGCTTCGTCTGCCGACTACCGGCCTCCGGAGGCCCGGTTCACCGAGCCCCCGCCCCGGAGGCCCGACATCCCGCGGCCGGTTCCCGGGACCCGGCCTCCCAGGTATCCGCCCTCCAGGGCTCCCCCCCTTCCCGGACACCACCTCCTTCCGGACCTCACCGTCTCCCGGACCTCACCCCTTTTCCGCTCCCGGTCGCCAAAGGCCCTCACCCCCGGCTCCACCCCGGGACGCACCCTTCCTTTTTGCCCCAAAGGTTGCCCGAAAGGACCCACCATGAAGATCACCGTGGACATGAACCTGTGCCAGGACCACGGCCAGTGCGCGATCGCCGCACCCGAGGTCTTCCGGATGAACGACGAGGGCAAGCTCGTCTACGAGACCGATCCGGACGACGCGCTGCGCACCGAGGTCGAGGAAGCCGCGGACGTGTGCCCGGTCCAGGCCATCCTCATCGAGGGCTGACGGGACCGACAGGACTGACATGAGCGCGCACATCGCTGTGGTCGGTGCCTCCCTCGCGGGGCTCCGCGCGGCCGAGCAGCTCCGCGCGGCCGGGCACACCGGCCCCGTCACCGTCCTCGGTGCCGAGCGGTACGGGCCGTACAACCGCCCGCCCCTGTCCAAGGAACTGCTGTCCGCCCCGGGCGACCCGACACCGGAAGAGCTCCATGCCAAGGTGGCCTTCCGCCGGCGCGCGTCCGTGGCCGACGTCGACTTCCGGCTCGGCCTGCCGGTCGTCGAGGCGGACCTCGGCCGCGGACGGCTCACCCTGGAGAGCGGGGAGGCCGTCGCCTTCGACGCCCTGGTCGCCGCGACGGGACTGCGTCCGCGCCGCCTCGACCTGCCGGGACCCCTGGCCGGACGCCACGCCCTGCGCACCCTGGACGACTGCGTCGCCCTGCGCGGCGCACTGCACCGGGGCAGCCGGGTCGTGGTGATCGGCGCGGGCTTCATCGGCTGCGAGGTCGCCGCGACCGCGCTGCGCCAGGGCTGCCGGGTCACCGTCGTGGAACCCGCGGGCGCCCCGATGGTCCGGGTGCTGGGAAGCGAGCTGGCCCAGGCGGTGCAGCGGCACCACGAGGCCGCCGGGATCGCCTTCGTCATCGGCCGTTTCCCCGTGGGCTTCACCGGAGGGACCCGGGTCGCCGGCGTGGAGCTGGACGACGGCACCACCCTGGACGCCGACGTGGTCGTCGAGGCCGTCGGCTCGCTGCCGAACGTCGAATGGCTCGCGGGCAACAGCGGACTCGACCTGAGCGACGGAGTCCTGTGCGACAACCGGCTTCTCGCCGCGGGAACGGACCGCCTGGTGGCCGTCGGCGACGTGGCCCGTTTCCCCAACCCGCTCTTCGACGACGTACCGCGCAGGGTCGAGCACTGGTCCGTCCCGACCGACACCGCGAAGCGGGCCGCCGCCACCCTCACCGCGCTCCTCGGCGGCCGCACGCCGGACCCGGCCCCCTTCGCCCCCGTCCCCTCCTTCTGGAGCGACCAGCTCGACCTGCGCTTCCAGAGCTTCGGATCACCCGGGCTCGCCGACGAGGTCCGCCTCGAGGAAGGCGACCCGGACCGGCTCCCGGACGGCGTCCTCGCTCTGTACTACCGGCAGTCGGTGCACGTGGGCACCGTGGCCGTCAATCTTCCCCCTGCCCGTCAACGCGAGCTGCGCGGGGCGTTCGGCGCCCTGGCCGTCTCCGCCTGAACAGCGACATGCGAGGTTTCCCATGACGACCACCCTCTCCGGCTCCGCGACAGCACTCGACCAGCACCGCGAACGCAACGCGGACCAGGAGGTCCTCGAGACGCTGCGCAAGCGCATCGCCGACGCCGGTGTCGAGTACCTCTACTACCAGAGCGTCACCGTGACCGGCCGGGTCGTCGGCAAGGTCGTTCCCGCCGAGCAGCTGACGCGCAACGCCGAGAAGGGCGTCCAGATGCACCGCACGGTGATGGCCGACTTCCAGGTCACCCGGGACGGAACCCTGCTCGGCGGAGGCGCGGAGGCCGCCGAGTTCACCGCCGTCCCCGACCTCGACACCTTCGCCGTCCTGCCCTGGGACCCCTCCGTCGGCCGTTTCTTCTGCCGGCTGTACGAGCCCGATCACCGGCCGGAGATCGGCGGCCGGCCCCTGGCCACCGACCCGCGCGGCAACCTCCGGCGGCTCCACGAGGCCTTCACCGAGCGCACCGGACTCGAACTGCGCAGCGGCTGCGAGCCGGAGATGACCTGGACCGGCCCCGGACTCGAGGTGCACGCCCGCCCCGACTCCAGCCCCGCCTACCGCCTCGACCTGCTGGAACGCAGCCGCCCGATCTACCAGAAGGTGATCGGCTACGCCAAGGCCATGGGCTTCAGCATGATCGAGGGCGACTACGAGGACCCCGGCCAGGTCGAGCTGAACTGGATGTTCGACCACGCCGACCTGACCGCCGACCGGCTGATCACCTACCGGCAGATCTGCCGTCAGGTGGCACGCGAACTCGGCGTCACGGCCAGCTTCATGCCCAAGCCCGCCACCGGAATGATGGGCAACGGCTGCCACCACAACATCAGCCTGTGGCGCGGCGACGAGAACGTGTTCGCCGAACCCGGCCGCCGCGAACTGCATCTGAGCGAACTGGGCCGCCACGCGCTCGGCGGCATCCTGACCCACGCCGCCGCCTCCATGGCCGTCATGGGCCCGACCGTCAACTCCTACAAGCGGTACTGGGACTCCGGGCAGTTCGCGCCCGCGCGGATCAACTGGGGCATGGACAACAAGACCTGCACCGTGCGCCTGTCGGCGAACGGCCGGCTGGAGGTCAAGCTGCCCGACGCCATGGTCAACCCCTACCTCTCGCACGCCATTCTCATCGCGGCGATGGCCGACGGGCTGGAGAACCGGATCGACCCGGGCGAGCCGCAGCAGGGCTCGAGCTACGACACGCAGGATCGTTTCACCAGGCTCCCGCTGAACCTCGGTGAGGCCCTCGAGCTGTTCGTCGCCGACGACGTCATCAAAGACGCGCTCGGCGCGGAGACGGTCGAGCTGTACCACGCCTACAAGTCCGACGAATGGGCGCGGTTCTGCGGCTACGTCACCGACTGGGAGCACATGATGTACAAGGAGGACACCCCGTGACCGGGCCGCGGACCGACAGGGCGGCCGGCACGGCCGAACCGCTGCGGCTGGCCTGCATCGACTCCGACGCACCACCGCTGTTCCTCCCCGCCGACCCCGTCAGGGGACGGCGCGGCTACGAACCGGCCGTGGGCGAGCTGATCGCCGCCGAACTCGGCCGCCCCCTCGAGTGGGTGTACCTGCCATGGGCGGAGATGCTGCCCGCCGTGCGGAACCACACGGTGGACGCCGTGCTGTGCGGCCAGGGCATCACCGAGGCCCGGCGGCGGCAGGTGGACTTCACCCGCCCCTACGCGGTCTTCCACGAGTCCGTGCTCGTCCGCCGCGGCGACCCGGTGACCTCCGCCGCCGACCTGCGCGGCCGCCGGGTCGCCGCCATCGCGGGCAGCACCAACATGGCCCTGGCCGAGACGTTCGAGGGCGCGGTGACGGTGCCGTTCGGCGGCGACTCCGACGACGTGTTCGGCGACATGCTGGCGGCACTGAAGTCCGGTGAGGTCGACGCGGTCGTGGACGACGACGTCGTCTTCGTCCCGCTCGGTGAACACCCCGACTTCGACCTCGCCTTCACCGTGCGCACCGGCAACCGGTGGGGCATCGGCGTGGCCAAGGACCGCCCGGACGACCTGAAGGCGATCGACGCGGCCCTCGGCCGGGTCATCGCCGACGGCCGGCTCGCGGCGGCCTGGGCCGAGTGGATCCCCACCCTGCCCTACCCCTTCGCGACGGAAGGAGAACGGTGAGCACCCGCCCCGCCATCGCCGTGATCGGACGGCGCTCCCGGAAGGTCGCGGGCCTGCGCTTCGCCGCGACCGTCGCCGCCGAGGCCGTGTGCGACGCGGTGTTCGAGGCCGGGGGTGAACCCCTGGTGCTGCACGGCGGCCCCCGGCAGGCCCTGGACGGCCTGCCGGGGCGGCTCGCCTCCTTCGCGGGAGTGGTCGTCCCCGGCGGGTCCGACCTGGACCCGGCCCACTACGGGCAGCGCCCGCACCCGCGCACCGAGCCCGACGACCCCGAACAGGACCGGCTCGACCTCGCCGTGCTCCGGGCGGTCGTCGCCCGGCGCATCCCCACCCTGGCCATCTGCCGGGGCATGCAGGCGCTCAACGTGGTCTGCGGCGGAACCCTCGACCAGCACCTGACCGAGACCTCCGTCAGCCACCTGGACGCCCTCCACGAGGTCACCGCCGAACCCGGCTCGCACCTCGCCTCCGTGGTCGGCACCGCCCCGTTCAAGATCTCCTCGTACCACCATCAGGCCGTCGACCGGGTCGGCCGGGACCTCAGGGTGGTCGCACGGGCGGCCGACGGCTGCGTGGAGGCGCTGGAGCACACCACCGCCGACGTCCTGGCCGTGCAGTGGCACCCCGAGGACCTGGCCGGAACCTCCCCGCAGGACGGAGCGCTCTTCACCGACCTCGTCGAACGCGCCAGGACCCGAAAGGAGCCCGCATGACAGCGACCCCGGCCCCCCAGGACCAGGCTCCCCGGGACCGGGCCGTCCCCGAGGGAACCGGCCCCCGGGACGAGGCCGCCGCCCGGGCGATCGCCACCCGGACCGACCTGGAGAAGCGCTTCGCCGAACTCACCCTGCCCACCCGCATCCACCTCGACGGGCGAGGCGTCGACGCCCTCGACGGCGCCACCTTCGACCGGATCTCCCCCCGGAACGGAAAGCCGATCGCCAAGGTCAGCGAGGGCGACGAGAAGGACATCGACCGCGCGGTCGCCTCCGCCCGGCGCGCCTTCGAGTCCGGCGTCTGGTCCCGGCGCCACCCGCGCGAGCGGCGCGCGGTGCTCCAGCGCCTCGCCCGCCTGATCGAGGAGCACGCCGAGGAACTGGCGCTGCTGGAGAGCGTCGACATGGGCAAGCCGTACACGGACGCCCTCGCCGTCGATCTGCGGGTGACCGTCCAGTGCCTCGACTTCTACGCCGAGGCCGCGGACAAGATGTACGACGAGGTGGCCCCCACCGCGCACGACACCCTGGCCACCATCACCCGTGAACCGGTCGGGGTGGTGGGCGCCGTGGTGCCGTGGAACTTCCCGCTGATGATGGCGATGTGGAAGGTCGCGCCCGCCCTCGCGACCGGCAACGCGGTCGTGCTCAAACCCGCCGAGCAGTCCCCGCTGACCGCGCTGCGCATGGCCCAGCTCGCCACCGAGGCGGGCGTGCCCGACGGCATCCTCAACGTCGTCCCCGGGTTCGGGCCCACCGCGGGCGCCGCCCTCGGCCTCCACCGCGACGTGGACGCCCTCACCTTCACCGGCTCCGGCGAGGTCGGCCGGCTGTTCCTGCGGTACGCGGCCGACTCCAACCTCAAGCAGGTCTCCCTCGAACTCGGCGGCAAGTCCCCCCAGGTGGTGATGGAGGACGCCCCCGACCTGCGGGTGGTCGCCAAGGCCGTCGCCAGCGGCATCTTCTTCAACCAGGGCGAGGTGTGCTCGGCCGGATCACGGCTGCTGGTCCACCGAAGCATCAAGGACGAGCTGCTGGAGCTGGTCCTCGAGGAGAGCCGCCGCACCGTGGTCGGCGACCCGCTCGACCCGCGCACCGACGTCGGCGCCCTGGTGGAGCAGCGGCACCTGGAACGCGTCCTCGGCCATGTGCGCGGCGCCGTGGAGGACGGCGCCGAACGGCTGCTCGGCGGCCACCGCGTCCTCGAGGAGACCGGCGGCTACTACGTGGAACCCACCGTCTTCGACCGCGTCTCCCCGGACATGCGCATCGCCCGCGAGGAGGTCTTCGGGCCGGTGCTGTCCGTGCTCACCTTCGAGGACACCGACGAGGCGATCAGGATCGCCAACGGCACCGACTACGGCCTCGCGGCAGCGGTGTGGACACGCGACCTGTCCACCGCGCATCGTATGGCCCGCGCCCTGCGGGCGGGCACCGTCTGGGTGAACTGCTTCGACGAGAGCGACATCACCGTGCCGTTCGGCGGCTACGCCCAGTCCGGCTTCGGACGGGACAAGTCGCTGCACGCACTGGAGAAGTACACCCAGCTCAAGAGCACCTGGATCAAGCTGTGACCGAAGGAGGAGCAGTGGCGCCAGGCGTCACCGTGCACCGGCACGAGGTCGAGCCGGAGGGAGGCGGCACCGGAGGCACCCCGCGGATCGCCGTCCTGGTCTCGCTCAACTTCCCCGACTTGACCGAGCCGGTCGCCGACCTCGTACGCCGCTTCACCGGCACGACGCTGACCACCCTGCGGGACCTCGGCGCCGGCTACGAGCTGTACGACACCTCCGACACCGGCGCACTGCCCGACCCGGCAACGGTGGCCGGCCTCGACGGCCTCCTGCTGCTCGGCGGGGGAGACGTGGACGGCGAGCTGTACGGGCACACCGGCCCCGTGCCCAACTCCTACGGCGTGGACCGCAAGGCCGACGACTACGCCATCGCCGCCATCCGGGCGGCGGAGCAGGCCGGACGGCCGGTGTTCGGCATCTGCCGCGGATCGCAGCTGATCAACGTCGCGTTCGGCGGCACCCTCGTCCCCGACCTCGAGGACTACCGGCTCCACCGGGGCGGCCCGGGCGAACCGATGTTCCTCGACGAGCAGGTCACGCTCCTGGAGGGCACCCGGGTCGCGGCGATGGCGGGCGAGCACCGCGTGACCGTACGGTCGGGCCACCACCAGGCGGTCGACCAACCCGGCGAGGGACTGGTCGTCGCGGCCCGCGCCGACGACGGGACGGTCGAAGGAGTCGAACACCCGGAGAAGTGGATCGTCGGCGTCCAATGGCACCCGGAGGACCCCGACGGCTCCGCCGAGCACCGCACCCGCCTCTTCACCACCTTCCTCACCGCCTGCCGCCCGAACTGACACCCTCCGCCCCGGAGTACGTCGAACGGCCACCGGCTGATCTCCTTCGAGCCTTCGGCAACGAGAGGATCGGCCGGTGGCCGTCTTTGTATTTGGCCCTTGTATTCGGGGTCCGGTATCCGGGCACTCACCTCGGCGCTTGGAGAAACGCCTGTATTCGCACCCGGGTTTCTATGCCCTGCGGGCGTCAGTCTCGGTGGAACAGATCTGGGATCAGATCTTCCCTGGGGAATTGGTGCTGTTTCTATGCCCTGCGGGCGTCAGTTTCGGTGGAACTGCTCTTCCATGCTGCTTGTGCGTATGGTAGTTGCATTACTGTTTCTATGCCCTGCGGGCGTCAGTTTCGGTGGAACTGCAGAACATCCGGCTCAAGGCCAGCATCCGGACGATGTTTCTATGCCCTGCGGGCGTCAGTTTCGGTGGAACCCTTCGTCTGGGGAGGGGCCTGTGGCCTGCAGTGATGATGCCCGGTGCGCGGCGTCGTGTGCCAGCGTACCCGAGTAGGTGTGGCGCGCGTCACTGTCGACGTGGAGTGTGTGGCTGAGCTGCGTAAACGGGCCGCGCGGCAAAGGGCGTTTTCGGGGGTTGCGGGTGTGGTGCGGTTACGGCCGTCTCCGGTGTTGGGGTGAGTGCGTGGCATGGGGTGCTCCGTCATACGATCCAGAAGTCGGCGCGTTCCTCCAGACGGCGGTTGCCGAGGATGATCAGCTCGTTCAGGGTGGTCGCCGGGAGTGGGTAGAGGCGGATCTGGTCCTCGTCCCGGTCGATCAGCTTGCGTAGGGCACCGCGGAGACGCTGAACCTCTTTCTTCGTCGGCAGAGTGACCTCAAAGACGCTGTACTGGACACGGGCACCATGAGCGGCCAAGAGGTCGGAGATCTCGCCGCGACGGTCGTTGTCGGCGATGTCGTAGCTGATCAGCAGGGTGTACGGCATCGGTGGTCACCGCCAGCTGATGGGGATGTAGGCGGGGGTGCGGTCAGTGATGACGTCCGCGAGGTGACGGGCCTGGATGGTCAGGGCGGTGCGGTAGGAGACACGGCGCCCGGCCATCGGATGGCGGGCGGCGGTGAGCATACGGCGCTCGTAGGCGGCGAGAAAGACGCGGAGTGTGCCACGGTCCATGCGGCAGCCCTTCGTTCCCGATGTGTCGATGGTGAAACCGGCCGGGCTGACCTGGCCTCTGGTGCACAGACCGATGACGAGGTGATCGACGATCAGCGGGCGGAACTCCTCGACCAGGTCCAGAGCCAAGGAGGGGCGACCGCGACGCATCTCGTGCAGGTAGCCCACGGCCGGATCCAGCCCGGCCAATTCCACGGCGGCGACCGCCTCGCGGGTCAGGAGGGTGTACCCGAAGGAGAGCAACGCGTTGACCGGGTCGGGTGGCGGACGGCGGCGCCGTTGAGTGAAGGACCACATCGGGCCAAGGATTCGGCCGAGCGCGGCGAAGTAGTCGCGGCTCGCGGCGCCCTCCACGCCCATGAGCGAGGCTTCGCTGGTTGCCATGAGCGCGGACTTGCGGGCGGTCAGGAGACGTTCGGTGACCGGTTCCGCCTCCGCGAGGCGTCCGTCGCGAGCGGCCCGTAGCAGGCAGGTCCGCATGTTGCCGATCTTCCCGGAGACGAAGGCGGTGGCCAGGTCGAGCTTTGCCGCCCGTTTCTCGGTAAGCCGATGCTGAGCGTGGCGCAGCTCGACATCGGGTCCGTATGGACCAGTGAGACGGCCGAGGAACTCGCCGTCCTCCTCAGTCAGAACGAGATCGATACCGTGCTCGAGTGCTCGGCGCAGGAACGGACTGGTCAACGTTGCCGACGTCGTGCACACCACCTGCCGCACCCGGTCGAACGGCACTGACAGCAGTTGCTTGTCCTTGCGAACGACGCGCAGCCGGGCGCCCTTGGCGCGCAGCGACGAACCGGGTTCGGTGACATAGACAGTCGACTCCAGCGGTGACACGTACGTCGTGGTGCGGATTCCGGAACGGGCTGTGATGGTCTTGCCGAGGAAGTCGACGCCCTCGTCGAAGCTCTCGATACGGGATTTGTCCTCGTTCAACTCCAAGTCGAGGCGCCGCAGCGCCTCCTGCGCGATTTTCAAAACCTTCTCTCCGTCCGCCTGTGTGGCGACGGGGACCGCGAGGTCGTCGCTGTAACGCAGTACACGGAACCCGGCTCGCAACAGATCGCGGTCGAAGGAGTCCAGGTAGAGGTTGGTGAGCACAGGTGACAAGGAACTGCCTTGATGCAGGCCCCGCCCTTGCCGAATGCGGCGCGCGGCCGGGCCGACGCCCTTGCGATTCACCAACCGGCCGATCAGGTGACATGCCTCGGCATCTGGAACGACTTCCCGTAATCGTGTCAGTGCTGCCCAGCGTGGGATCCGCTCGAAGCAGTCCTTGATGTCTGCGCGAACCACCCAACGTGCGCCGTCGTCCCGGGCTTGCGTGAGATCGTGCAGCGCGTCCGCCACGGACAGTCCCTTGCGGTAGGCGTAGCTCCACGGCAGCAGTACGGCGTCGATCGTGTCGTCAATCACCTCCATCAGCGCCCGTTCCACGATCCGGTCCTCCACGGCCGGCACCGCCAGTAGTCGCTTCCCGCCGGATCGCTTCTCGATCTCCACCGCGTACACGGGAGATGGCTCCCAAGTGCCTTCGCGGAGCGCCCGACTCAGAGCTGCCAACCGCTCAAGGATCCCGTTGGAGTAGGCGGCCACCTGTGGGCTGACCTTGCCATCCTCCAGATCATTCTCCTGCACCTCCCGCCACGCATTGAGTAACACGGCCTCGGAGGCGGCATGGTGCAACAACTCGGCCAATTTGACCTCCTTGTGGGCATGAATTCCGGTGAATTAAATGACCGGCAGAAAGCCGATGTCACAGCCAACGGCTTCTCTATGCCCTGCGGGCGTCGTATCCAGCGGAACAACAGCTGACCTGACCGGCTCCCCGTCCCCCCTCACTGTTTCTATGCCCTGCGGGCGTCGTATCCAGCGGAACGGGGGGGTACACCCCTGGGCATCCGCACTACAACGGGTTTCTATGCCCTGCGGGCGTCGTATCCAGCGGAACCATCATTGAACTCAGCCTGGAGTGGGCGGCCCGCTCGTTTCTATGCCCTGCGGGCGTCGTATCCAGCGGAACATGAGCAGCAGCGATTGATTGTTGAATCAATGGATTGGCTGTGTTTCTATGCCCTGCGGGCGTCGTATCCAGCGGAAC
>NZ_MUME01000185.1 GCF_002155915.1 Streptomyces thermovulgaris
CGTTGCGGACGAAGGTGACCTGATAGCCGCGGTAGGCGAACCAGCGGCGCAGGATGTCGAAGTTCAGCCCGGACCGGATGTGCCCGATGTGCGGGGCCGCCTGCACGGTGGCACCACACAGGTAGATCGAGACACACCCCGGCCGCAGCGGGATGAAATCACGGATCTGCCGGGCACTGGTGTCGTACAGGCGAATGGTCACAGAGCGGTCTCCCCAGGGATCGCGGTGCTCGTGCTCCTGCCCGGCCGGGGCCGGACCTGGGCGCAAGCGGCCTTGACGGACGCGGCGACGAGCCCATGGTCCTTCACTCCACGGGCCCTGCTCGCCCCACGGGACACAGTGACGCCCCGGGGGCGGATCGCCGCGACGGCGGTTCGCACATTGTCCGGGGTGAGGCCGCCGAAGAGAAGTCACACCACGCGGGGCCGGGTGCTGCCGCCGCGCCGGGCCGAGACGAGCAGACCGCGGACCGTGGGCACCCAGCCGGCGGCGACGATCGCGGCGCCCACCGACAGACCCAGCACCCCGTTGAGCGGCAGCACGATGCCGATCGCGCCGCCGAGCACCCAGGCCATCTGCAGCAGCGTCTCGGAACGGGCGAACGCCGAGGTCCGCACCAGCTCCGGCACGTCCCGCTGGATCAGCGCGTCCAGGGACAGCTTGCCCAGGGCCTGCCCGAAGCCGGCGACCGCGCCCAGACAGGTCACCAGAACCGCACCGAAGAAGACCGCGGCCGTGATGGCGACCCCCAGCACGATCGCGACGACCGTGACGATGATGATCTCCGGGGCCCGGGCCCGCAGCCACGCCCCGACCGCCGTGCCGAGCGCATTGCCCGCGCCCGCCGCGACGCCCACGATCCCCAGGGACACCGCCGCGTTCGCACCGGCCAGCGGGTGCTCCCGGAGCAGAAAGGCCAGGAAGAAGATCAGAAAGCCGGACAGGCAGCGCAGGGAGGCGTTGGCGGCGAGGGCGTGGGTGACGGCCGTGCCGACCGTGCGCAGCCCGGGCCGCCCCCGCGCGGTGCGGCGCGGGACACGCAGATGCTGCTCGTCCGCGGCGAGCAACGCCCGGTCCTCCCCCTTGGCCGAGTCGACCTTCGGCGGCAGGGAGAAGGACAGGAACGTTCCCGCGATGAAGATCACGAAGGCGCCGTAGAGCGGCCACTGCGCGTCGAGGGCCTGGAGCCCCGCCCCGATGGGCGCGGCCACACCGGTGGCGAGCAGCCCGCCGAGGGTCACCCGGGAGTTCGCCTTGACCAGGGAGAAGCGCGGAGGCAGCAGCCGGGGGACGACGGCACTGCGTACCACGCCGTACGCCTTGGAGGCGACCAGGACGCCGAGCGCCGCCGGATACAGCTCCAGACTGCCGCCGGCCACCGCACCCGCGATGATCAGCGCCAGCAGCGCCCGGGCGAGCATGGCCCCCGCCATCGCGGCACGGCGGCCGTGCGGAAGACGGTCGAGCAGAGGGCCGATCACCGGGGCGAGGAGCGTGAAGGGCGCCATGGTGATGGCGAGGTACAGCGCGACCCGGCCGCGGGCCTCGTCGGTGGGCACGGAGAAGAAGACGGTGGAGGCGAGCGCCACGGTGATCATGACGTCTCCGGCGCCGTTCACCGCGTGCAGCTCGATCAGTCTGCCCAGCCCCGACTCGCCGGCGCCGTGCGCGTTGGCCGCTCTGCGGATGCCGCGGACCGTCGTGGTGACGGGCAGATGCAGGGCACGGCCGACCGCGCGGACGGACCTGCCGAACCGGCCCGGACCGCTGCCCCGGTCGCTCCCCTTGTTCCCCTTGTCCCCATCGACTCCGGTGGTCCCCGGGGACGTCCTTGCGGCTGCCACTCCGTCATACTGCCCCGATTCGGGCCCGTCCGGTGTCATTGCGCCCCGGATGATCCCGACGCGCCCCCATGAGCCACCCGCGCAGCCGGACCCGCGCTCCCGCGCCCCGCCCGCGCGACACCCCGGAGCCGGCCATTCCGGACGACGGGACGGGAAGGTGAGGGCGAGCCCCCTCGGCACGGGGACGGCAAGCGCTGTCGGCGCGGGCACGGGAAGCACCGTCGATGCGGGGCGGGAAACCCCCGTCGGTGTGGGCCGGGCAGGTGCGAGAAGGTAGCGTGCGTTGCGCGTCGTGGCGAACGTTCTCGGCCGCGCGCCCTACGGGCATACCGCAGAATGGATGACGTAGGTGCGCCCGAGCACGGCGGGCGCGGATGTCGACGCGGTCCCCGGGTCCGCTCCGTCCGCCCCATTGCCTTCAGGCCGGCGCACCCGTACAGACGGCGTAGGAGAGAAGCGATACCTGTGAGCGCAGCGACCACGCGAAGCCGCACCCCCGACCGCCTGTGCGCCGAGGCCGTCGACCTTGCCCGGGCCGCAGCAGAGGAGGCGGCCGCCCCCGGGGTCGTGGGTGAGCACACGGGCGTGATCTCCGAGGGCAACCGGGTCGTCACCCACTTCTTCGAGTGCAAGGAGCTCGGCTACCGCGGCTGGCGCTGGGCCGTCACCGTGGCCCGCGCCTCCCGGGCCAAGGTCGTCACCGTCGACGAGGTCGTCCTGCTGCCCGGACCGGACGCGGTGCTCGCACCCGAGTGGGTGCCCTGGAGCGAACGTCTGCGCCCCGGCGACATGGGCCCCGGCGACCTGCTGCCCACCGCCGCCGACGACCTCCGCCTGGAACCCGGCTTCTCCGGCGAGGACGAACCCCCGCCGAACTCCGTGCTCTCCGAGGAGACGGCCGAGAAGGCGGAGACGGAGGACGCCGACGCCGCGGAAGGCCCGTCGAGGACCCTCCCCGCCACTGCTCCGTCCCGCGGCTCGATCGCCGCGGTCGCCGACGAACTGGGCATGCGCCGCGCCCGCGTCCTCTCCCGCCACGGCCTGCGCCTTGCCGCCGACCGCTGGGAGGAGGCGTTCGGCCCCCGGACCCCGATGGCCCAGGCGGCCCCGGCGACCTGCGTGAGCTGCGGCTTCCTGGTGCCGATCGGCGGCTCCCTGGGCCAGGCCTTCGGCGTCTGCGCCAACGAGTTCTCCCCGGCCGACGGCCGTGTGGTCTCCCTGGCCTACGGCTGCGGCGGCCACTCCGAGGCCGCGGTCATGCCGAAGCCGCCGCAGCCGTAGGCCAG
>NZ_MUME01000186.1 GCF_002155915.1 Streptomyces thermovulgaris
GGTGCGGGCCCGGATCGAGCACGTCTTCGCCCGCATGAAGGGCTGGAAGATCCTCCGCGACTGCCGGCTCAGGGGTGACGGCGTGCACCACGCCATGCTCGGCGTCGCCCGCCTGCACAACCTCGCCCTCACCGGGTGACCGGCAAACGAGCAGGTCCCCCGGCACGCCAGAAGCGATTTACGGGACAGCCCTTAAATCACACTCATGCCGCTTACTTTCATGCGGTTCAGCAACGTCACTCGCGGAGCTTTGACGGCCTGTCGCACCTGGCCTTCATGTGAGCGTGCACGGCAGCGTTCTTCGCCAGATCGATCAGCTTCGCTCGAAGATCCGACGCAGAAGCGTCGCCCTGCTTCTTCAACCGGACAACGACGCTTAGATGACGGCGGATCCCATGTGAAGCACACGGCACATAGATGGCAGCAATTTTGTCGGAGGCAACAGCCTTGTCTCCGGCGGCAAAGGGCAGGACTGATGACGCAGAAACGAATTGCTCAACGGCCTCCTTCTGCCAGCTCTCTGTTGTTTCGTACTCCAACATATCAGTCCGCGCCACCAGAAGTTGTTTGCCGTCTCCATAGACGAAGCATGCGGTCTGATACGAGTTATCCAACTCGTCGGTGCGCAAGTCCGTCGCATAGTCCCGGAACGAGTAGGAGGACTTCTCCGGCAGCACGTCCGCAAGCGCGGTTGCGGCGCGCGATGCGTTGCCGAGTGACGCGCACACATCCTCTGCCCTGATCTCGCCTCTTTCTTCGAAGGGCGGCAGCTTGAGGGCGTACGCCGATCCGGCGGCGAGAGCCAGTGCGAGTACGACTCCCGTCGCGGAGAAAATCTTGACGCGGTTCAACTTCAACGTGCTGCTTCCCTCGACAAGTCGCCTGAGAATTCCCTCACCATACGCATGCGGTGTCCGGCAGGGACAGGAGGAGGTGCCGAGCGCCGCGGCACTCCTGCTGCCCGACGGGCATCACCTGCAGGTTCCTCCGGTCTCCACGGCCTTGGCATAGCCAGTGATCAGCTCCTTCATGGCAGCCGCGTCGCTCACGCCCTCCGCATGGACCTCAATGATCGCGTAGAGCGTGTGCCTGGTGTGGTCCGGGCTGGTGCAGTCCTTCACTCGTCCCACTGCACCGGTGCCCGAGGAAAGGTAGACGTAACTGTCCGTCGGCTGTGCTGAATCCAGTTTCGGGTGAGCGTTGGCCACGCCGATGAGGGTGTCCGTTTTCTCCCACCACTCCTGGCTTGCTGCCAGGGTGAGCCTGTCGTCGACATGCACCTGACAGAGTTTCCTGCTGGGCGCCGGACTCTTCTCCTGGACATCGATCGCTTGCCCCGGAGGCAGCAGCCGCTCGAGCACCTTCGAAGCGACAGGGACGCCGCACAGACTCTTGGGCACGCCGTACTCTTTTGCTTCGGATGCCTCGGAACAGCCGACGGCGAATGCGCCGAGCGCAACGAGCAGCAAGGATATGTCGACTGGGCGTCGGCTGATCAACTGGAGGCCTTTCATCCATAGTATTTGCGGAGCACCGTCTAAGGCGCCTCAGGTTTGGGAATGCTGCTAGGCAGTCCAGCTTCGCTGGAACAGCCTAGCTCGGCGGCCAGCTTTCGGGATACGGTGTTCAGAATGGTCATGCGGTCAACGCTTGTGGAACGCCCCTTCAGGTGCGTGCTTGTGGTGAACATGCCCGCATCGACATAGGCGGAACTTTTGCCTTGGTCGGTCGTTGAGCAGCGGAAGTAAATGACGGTGGAGTAATCTCCCTGGGTGCTCGCGTAAAGCCCGATGTCATAGTAGATTCGATCATTATTCTGTGTCGAATTCTGTTGGCGTTTTGGATAATCGTCTGCGGCCTTGAAATCGATCTGAATCAGCGGGCTACCGCTCCTGTCTCCGGCCTTATACACCGTGCACCTGCTACGCAGTGGAGTTTCGTCGTGGAGGTGCTGTGCCGCTCTCTTGAGCGAGAAGGCGTTCGGCTCGCCGGCATCAGTAGTGCCCGTGAGTTCTTCGAAACGGTCAGTGCCGCCAAGACGGCGCAGTGCAGCCGCAGCTGTCTTATCCAGAGAACTGTCACAGACCTGCTCGGCAGAGACACCGGACTGGTCGCTGTCCGCTCCTGTTGAGCACCCTGTTGTCAGTAGCAGGCAGATCGCCCCGACAGATAGCCACCGGCTCAGAGTCATAGGTGTGTGCATGGCGTTCTCACAAAGACATGTAAATGGGACTCAGGAGCATCCGGAATCGCATGCACGGCCTGCGGCAGGTCATCAGTGATCTCCGTGACGGTTGGACGGAACAGCTGTGGTGATGCGGAGATGTATGGCGTACACCGTGTTCTTTCTGTGTTTTCAGTTCTGGCAGGGGAGTGTTTTGCGGTAGGACTCGGAGAAGGCAGCGAGGAAGCGTTGCATCTTTTCGCTGATGTCTCCGTCGGGATTGGTCACTTCCAACTCGAAGGAGAAGCGTCCTGCGTCGTATTCAGGGTTCTTGCAGTCCACGACCGTGACCATCGTGCCTTCTACCACTTCAAACCGGCCGCCTTTGATGGGCCGGGTGTTGAATACCAGGCTGTCTTCGGCGGCTTGTTTGGCGGTGGTGCCGGTGGGGTGCCAGACGCCCTCGACGCTGAGCTCGGCCTTACCGTCTACGTACACCATGCAGTAGTGGTATGGCGGCGACGAGTTGGACTTCTCGTTGAGAACCTTTATTTTATCCCCGCCTGGGAGCAGAGCTTCGGTGAGTTCAGGTTTTACCTGGGCGCCGCACAACTCGTCCGGTACTGCATAATTTTTCTTTTCTCCGGAGCAGCTGGAAAGTGCCAGGACTATGGACACAGCCAGTACGGCGGTGGACCGTCCTCTGATCATGAGGCGTCTCCTGAACTTTCCATGGAAGAACCAGCCGTGTGTCCGTCGTCGGCACCGTTGGCTGCCGAGTCTTTGAGATCATTGATGGTGTCGTAATTGAGGCTGCTGTTGACTGTGGCGATGCCAACAGCATTTCTCACAGAATCCATCAGTGCGGAACGTCCCTCGTGATAGGTGCGTGTCGCGCCTCCTTCGGCCTGATCCGACGAGTCGCGCTCGATGCTCTTCATGACGGATTCCTGGATGTCTTCGGAAGCCCATCCAAGGACAGTGCCAGCAAATGGCACCCGTTTACCGACGGTGTCAATACCCATGCTGAGGAGGCGGTCAACCCACTTCTGCTTGTCTGCAGCTGCCTCGTTGAATTCCTTGTCCGAAGCCGAGTGGTAGTCGAGCACAGCATCTGCTCGTGCTTCGCTCATGATGCCGGCAATGATGCCTCCAGGGCGTGTGGCGTTGCGTAGTCGTTCGGCAGTCGAAACCGAAGAGTCGCTGTTCCCGTTGATCACATCATTGATGATGTTCGCTGTATACGCTTGTTGGGCAGCGGTGATCGAAGCGTAGGCGCCGGGATCCTGTCCGACTTCAGCGAGAAAGCGGTGTGCGTTGGCGGGGATCAAACCTGCTGGTGCACCGAACGGCGTGAATTGACGGCCATTCGAGTTGGCAAAGGATTGTTGGAAGTCCGCCATGTACTCGGCCGTGATGTCGCCGAGGCTTCCACGCATCGCGTACAGTGGACCACTTTCTTTGTCCGAGTCGCCTTTTTCGTTGTGACGGATCAGTTCGGGATTCTTGCCGAATTTATCGACGATGTCCCGGACAAGTTTTGCCCGCTCGGGCGTATGTGGAATCGCACCGGCAGTGTCGTCGCTGTCGTACGGGCGCCCCGTCGTTGCTGCCTCCAGTGCGTGCCCCAGCGCCTTGGGGCCGAAGTTCAGGGCGTCCTTGCTCTTGTCCTCGTCGATGAGGATGTTCCTGTCATTGGTGTCGATCGTCCACTTGAAGTCCTTGTCAGTGAAAAGGCTGAGGTAGGACTTGAATCCTGGATGACTGTCCTTCTTCACCGTGCCGTCCTCGTTGTATGCCGTCGGCTTCTTGGTGAAGAAGTCCTCCGCGGCCTCGGGGCTGTGGCCCAGGGCCTCCAGGACGCTGATGAGAGGGTCGTTGCCCGAGCCGAGCTTGCCGGACGGATTGAAACCGTAGAGGTCCGGGTTGCCGATGGGCTTGTTCCGCAGGAAGCGCTCCGGGTCTTCCTTGTGGAGCTGGGTGATGTGCTCCGCGATGGGTGTGAGGAACCGTGCGTCGTAGTTGCCGTAACGGAGCAGACCGCCGAGCACCTGGTAGCCGTACGGTTTTTCCAGCTGGCCCCGCTCCCAGGCGATCGGCTGAGTGCCCAGGCGGCGGAACTCCGCGCCCCAGCCGGCCGGCAGATGGTGCTTGTGGTCGGGGTCGGTGGCGTTGGCCAGCGTGTAGCCCATGACCTTCTGCAAGTCCCGCACCTCGTTGAGGCGGGTCTTGGTCGCGTCCGGGGCGGTCCCGTTGATGGACATCTCGGCGTAGAACGCAAGGGCGTCCTCCGGGCCGCCGAGTCCTTTGTAGAACTTGGTTGCGAACTCACCGTCCTTCTCACGGGAGTTGAACCGCAGCAGGCGGTTGAGTTCGCGCAGTTCCGCGTCGGACATCTTGTCGCCCTTGCGGGCGATCTCCAGGGCACGCTCGACCTCGGCGTCGTTCAGGGATCCGTACGTGCTGTGGCCGGCGTTGTGGGGGTCGTTGCCGTGGATCTTGGTGAGTGCCCGGGCGAGGGATTCGTCGATCTCGGCGGCGTGGGCGAGGATTCCGTTGATCCGGCTTTCCAGTTCCGCCTTGCTGTCGAGTTGTTCCTGAGTGCGCTGGTCCGTGTCGCCCCGTACGTGAGGGAAGAAGCAACGGACCTTTCCGCCCCCGATGTCCGCGACGTGCACGCCAAGTTGAACGGCGTCCACCTCCACGGCCTTCTTGATCTTCTTCTGCAGCGAGGCGAGTTCCTCGTATCCGTCTTTGAGTACCCGATAGATGCTGTTCGCCTCGGTGTGGAGGTCCGAGATCTCCTTCGCCGTCTTGGTGATGAACTCCCGTGTGACGGCGGCGTTGACACCGGCCCAGCGGGCGGAGTCCGACTTGGCCTGCATGCCCTTTCGGGCGCTCTCCGCCAGAGTCCTGAGACCGTCGACGGTCTTCTTCCAGTCCGACACGGCGTCATGGAGCTTGCCGAGGTCGACGTCAACGAGGTCCATGAAAGTGAGAGCCATGGGCGGCTTCCTTACGTGAAGTACTCGTTGAGCTTCGACACCGGCATGGCCAAACCGTTACGACCGCGCAGGACGGCGGCGATCCACGTGTCGTCCTGCGTATGGCGTTTCTCGCTGTAGTCCAGGTGGTTGGAGATGTGCGCGCAGGCCTGCAGTACGGACTTGACCTGAGACGTCCACATATCAACGGTCGTCTCCAACGCGCCGCCGGTGGCGAATGCATGCGACTTCAGTGCGGCAGCCGCCTGCATTGTGGAGCCGACGCCGTCCTTGCCCGCCCCGGCTCCGGCGATGTCAGCCTTCTTGCGTAGGTTGTCCCATAAAATGTATGCCTCATGTCCGACGGCCCCCAGGTCGTCCCGCCGAACGACCAGATCGCTGGATCCGCCGCCTCCGCCACCGCCGTCGGCCTGGTTCAACCGCATCTGCGCCGAACGCCGTTCGGCTGCCTGAGCCTTGAGGCTCTCCCACTCTTCCCAAGCCATGGTGGTTCCCTTCCCCCGTGAGTTCGGCCTTCGCTGTCCGTACAGGCAGATACTGCCGCGTCGGTGCGACAGTCGGCATGGTGTTGCAGGCCATACTCCTTTCGCGCGCAACTCGTTGAATGTTGCAACGGTTTTCGGGCCGTCTGTTGCACCTGCGCTCAGCATAAGCAGTGCGGTTCTTTCGATCTCTGACGGTGCGTCACGTGCTTCGCAGCACATTGGCAAGTTGTCGCAAATCACTGCTGTCGATGGGGGGTTGCAGACCGCTGAGGTGCATCCTGGTTGGTCGGGATGTGCGGGATGGCTAGAGTGGCGCATGCGGGGTGAGGCGCGGCCTGCTTTGCGATCGTGCGGAGAGCGCGACCGGCCTGTCTCGGTTGACACGCATACGGGGAAACGGGGAGGTAGGGCGTGCTTCCGGCGGACATGATGGGGGGCCTGTCGACCGCCAGGACGGCGTACCTGGGGACCGGTGCTGGAACGCCGACCACGTTCGTGCAGTCAGGGGACTCGGTTCTGTGTGACCCGAAGGCGTCGGCCGGCGCCCTTGAGAACGACTTCGCACTCGAAGAGGAACAGCGTCGGCGCTTCCGGGAGATTCGGGCAGAGACCAGGGCGCCTCGGCCTGAAGGCGGGCGCACCGGCGACGGGCGGAGCGGAAACCTGTGAACAGGGCCGACAACCAGCGCGACGCGGACTTGGAGCGGGTTCCATGGACTTCTCCATGGAACCCGTTCACGGACCTCGCCCGTGGTGGCGAGAAACGACTTGGCGATGGGGACTCTTCGGTGACCTCTTCGCCTGCAATGCCCGGTCACGGCAGCACGCTCCGGGACGTACCGGAAGCCGCGACGGCAAGGACCGCGGTCGGCGGCGGAGGCTTCACCGTCCATGCGGGCGTGACGCGCGAGTGAGGGCGTCGACTGTCTGAACCGGAGGCTACAAAGGCTCATCGGACGGGCTCGGAAGAGCCAGTGCCCGAAGGCACCGCGGATGCGCTCGCCGGCATCTCGGCGGTGAGCCGGCACAGCAGGGCCAGAGAACAGACACAGAGTCGGAAAACGGACAGAAGAAGGGAAGGGCGGCCATGACCGACAGGCAGAGGCTCGAGGATCAGGCAGTCGTCAAGCTGCAGAAGGACATGTACGAGAAGTACGAGAACATCCGGAAGCGTGTGTACAGGCTGCAGCAGATCATCGACGGCCTCGAGAACCAGTGGGAAGGGGTCGGCCGTTCTGCGTTCGACAAGAAGCAGTACGAGATCAATGAGTCCCTGAAGCGCATCGGCGGCATTCTCGGCGACGTCATCGAGGCGATGACGAAGACGCGCAACATCAAGGACTCCAAGGAGGAAGAGGTGCGTGCGGCGGTGAACAAGATCGACGTTCGCCACGGAGCCCCCACGGTGCCGGTGTCCCCCATCAGCTCGTACTGAGACGGGCGGCTTCAGGACATCGGCCGGTCAGCCGGCCCATCAGGCACACACGAGCGAGACGAGGCAGAGGACATGGCCAACAACTTCGACGGATTGAACGTCTCCTACAGCGGGGTCGCCTCGTTGGCGAGCCAGCTCGCCAGCGAGGCGAAGATCCTCAACCAGGACCTGCAGGAGCTCAAGCAGATGGTGGTGCGGAGCCGGCAGTACTGGGAGGGCAGTGCCCAGGGCACCTTCAACGAGAAGCTGGATGAGTGGAGAAAGGAGGCAGGCGACATTCACGCCGCCCTGACCGCCATCAGCAAGGTCGTGCATGAGGCCGGCGGCACCTACAAGGAGGGCGACCTGCAGGCCGCCCGTCATTTCCTCTAGGAACGCCGGCTCGACGAAGTACCGGGGGAGGGCGCGCACGGGAGGCGCCCACCCCCGGTGTGTTCCGGGAGCCGGTGCCGCGCTGTCGTGGGCGCGTGCCCCCGCCGGCGCGGCATGGATCAGTCGTCCATCAACCCCACCTGCACCAGCCGCCGTCCCTGCCGCCGTGACACGAACACGCCCCGGCCCGTCGGCATGGGACGCGGACGCACGTCGCCGAGCAGTTCTCCCTCGGCGGGGTCGCCCGCGAAGACCACGCCCTGGGCGCCGAGTTCCTTGATGCGCTGCATGAAGGACTCGTAGCCCGCACGGCCCGCACCCGCCGTGGAGCGGGCGATGATGAAGCGGACACCGACGTCCCGGGCGAAGGGCAGCAGCTCCGTCAGACCGGCCAGCGGGTTGCCGCTCGAGGTGGAGACCAGGTCGTAGTCGTCGATGATCACGTACACGGTGGGGCCGCGCCACCAGCTGCGGTCGCGCAGCTGCTCGGGGGTGACGTCCGGGGGAGGCGTACGGCGCTGCATCAGGTCGGCCAGTGCGTCCATGTGGTGCTGCATCTGGTTCGACATGGGGACGTACTCCGCCAGATGCGAGGACGGGGTCACCCCGAGCAGCGAACGGCGGTTGTCGACCACGAGCAGCTTGCAGGAATCGCCGTCGTAGCGCTCCGTGAGCCTCTTGATGAGCAGTTTCAGCAGGTTCGACTTGCCGGACTCGCTCTCGCCGAAGATCAGGAAGAACGGGTCCTGGTCGAAGTCCACGAACACCGGCTCGAGGTTGTCCTCGTCGAGGGCGAAGGAGACGCCCCGCTCCGGGAACCGGTCGCCCGGCGGCAGCTGGGCGGCGGAGAACCGGCGCGGCAGCAGGCGGACCCCGGGGGCGCCGGGGCCCTCCCAGTGGCGTGCCACCTCGGCCGCCAGGGCCGTCGTCGCATCCGCCAGGTCCGTGTCGGAGGACAGGCCGTCGATCCGGGGGACCGCCGCCATGAAGTGCAGCTTCTGCGGTGTCTGGCCGCGCCCCGGCACGCCCGTGGGCACATTGGCCGCGACCTTGCGGTCGAACTCGGAGTCCATGGGGTCGCCCAGCCGCAGCTCCAGGCGGTTCATCAGGTGGTCCTTCAGGTTCGAACGGACCTCCATCGACCGTGAGGCGGTGAGGATCAGGTGGATGCCGTAGCCGAGGCCGCGGGCCGCGATGTCGAGGACCACCGGCTCCAGCGCCTCGTAGTCGGAGCGGAAGCTGCTCCAGCCGTCGATCACCAGGAACACGTCACCCCACGGCTGGTCGGCGACCGAGATGTCCCCCCGGGCACGGCGGCTGCGGAACTCGGCGATGGAGGAGATGCCCGCGGTGCGGAAGTACTCCTCGCGCCGGGTCATCACGCCGTACACCTCGGCGGCCGTGCGCCGCACCTTCTCCGGGTCCAGCCGGGAGGCCACGCCGCCCACGTGCGGCAGGCCCGCGAGGGCGGACATGCCGCCGCCACCGAAGTCCAGCCCGTAGAACTGCACCTCGTGCGGAGTGTGGGTCAGGGCGAATGCCGCGATCAGGGAGCGCACCAGCGTCGACTTGCCGGACTGCGGGCCGCCGAGGATCTGCATGTGGCCGGCCGAGCCCCCGAAGTCGAGCCAGAGCGGGTCCCGCCGCTGCTCGTAGGGTTTGTCGACGATGCCGACCGGCACGACCAGCCGGCCCGCGCCCTCGTACCCCGGCTGGGTCAGACCGCGGCCGGGCACCGGGGCGAGCCCGGGCAGCAGCGAGTCGAGGGACGGCGGGCTGTCCAGCGGCGGCAGCCACACCTGGTGCGCGGCCGGGCCCTGGGCCTCCAGCCGTCGCACGATCACGTCGAGCACGGTGTCCGCGAACGCGTCGTCCTTCTCGTCGTGCTCCGATTCCTCTTCCTCCCGCTGCCGCGGCACGTACCGCACCGGGACCTCGGTCGCCGTGAACAGCACCGGCCTGCGGTCGACCGGGAGCGGCCCGCCGAGCGCGGCCGCCTGCTCGGAACGCGTGCGGTACACGCCGGAGACGTACGCGGCCTTGAAGCGCACCATCTGGTCGGTGCCGTACTTCAGGAAGCCGGAACCGGGGACGTTGGGCAGCTCGTAGGCGTCGGGGACCCCGAGCGCGGCCCGTGACTCGGCCGCGGAGAAGGTCCGCAGACCGATCCGGTACGACAGATAGGTCTCCAGGCCGCGCAGACGGCCCTCCTCCAGCCGCTGCGAGGCGAGCAGCAGATGCACGCCCAGCGACCGGCCGATGCGGCCGATCTGGACGAACATGTCGATGAAGTCCGGCTTCGCCGTCAACAGCTCGCTGAACTCGTCGATCACCAGGACGAGTGAGGGCAGCGGCTGGAGCGGCGCCCCGGCCGCGCGTGCCTTCTCGTAGTCGTGGATGTTGGCGTAGTTGCCGGCGTCGCGCAGCAGTTCCTGACGGCGGTTGAGCTCACCGCGGATCGAGTCGCCCATGCGGTCGACGAGGGTGAGGTCGTCGGCGAGGTTGGTGATCACGGCCGCGACGTGCGGCAGCCGGGCCATGCCCGCGAAGGTCGCACCGCCCTTGAAGTCGGCGAGGACGAAGTTGAGCGTCTCGGAGGAGTGGGTCACGGCCAGGCCGAGGACCAGGGTGCGCAGCAGCTCCGACTTGCCGGAACCGGTGGCGCCCACACAAAGACCGTGCGGGCCCATGCCGTCCTGGGCCGCCTCCTTGAGGTCGAGCATGACGGGGCGGCCTTCCTCGTCGACGCCGATCGGCACGCGCAGCCGATCGGCCTGCGCACGCGGCCGCCAGGTGCGCCGGGGGTCGACGGAGGCGGCGTCGCCCAGGTTCAGCAGGTCGGTGAACTCCAGGTTGGCGAGCAGCGGTTCGTCGTCGTCCCCGCCCGATGCGATCCGCAGCGGCGCCAGTTGCCGGGCCAGCGCCTCCGCGGCCTCGTACGACAAGACGTCCGGCGTCCCCTCGTAGACCGCGCCGTGGGCGGACTCCAGCCGCAGCTCGTCCGGGCGCACCACGACGGAGAGGTCCCCGTGCCCGGGGGTGCGCTCTCCGGGCACGACCTCCAGGAGCGTCACTCCCTGCAGTCCCTCGGGGGCGGCCAGCAGGGACGTGGGCGGCAGGGAGACACCGTCGAGCACGATCACCAGATGCGGCTGCTCGGGAACGGGCGGTCCCTCCGGGTGGAAACGCGGCCGGCCCTCGAGGCGGCTGCCGAGCAGGTCCTCCAGCTCCACCGGGTCGGTCGTGATCAGACGCCGGCTGCCCGCGCCGTCCATGACGCCCGGAGCCTGGCTGTGCGGCAGCCACTTGGCCCATTCCCACTCCGGGACGGTGTCCCGGTGGGCGGCGACGGCGACGAGCATGTCCTCGGGGGAGTGCAGCGAGGCGAGGGAGCCGACGAGAGCGCGGACCGTGCCGCGCACGGTCGCCGGATCGCCGCTGACGGTCACATGGGAGAAGGCACGCAGCGAGATCGCCATGGGCAGGTCCTCGAGCGTGCCGTGGGTGGCGAGGAAGCGCTGCATCGCACTCGCGGTCAGCGGCTCCAACTGGTCCACGGGAGCGGTCTCCGGCGGGACGAGAGGAGTGGCCAGGGCCTGCGGGCCGAGACCCACGCGCACCTGACCGAAGTCCTCGTCACCGGGGCGCCTCTCCCACACCCTGCTGCCCTCGGCGATCAGCGCCCACAGTTGCTCGGGCGAAGGATGCAGATAGTACTGGGCGTCGCGCTGGGCTCGCGCGGTGTCCAGGACCGTGCGCCGGACCTGCGACAGATACCGCAGGTAGTCGCGGCGGATGTCGGCCAGCTGCCCCTGGTTGCCGCGGCGGTGGCGGACCAGCATGGCGATGCCCATGGCGATGGTGGAGGCGATCATCACCATCCCCATGACCTTCATGAAGGGCTGGGCCTGCGGGTTGAAGAAGAACACCACCGAGCCGCCCATGCCGAGCATGGGCAGCAGCTGCATCAGGACGCCTTCCTGCTGCCCGCGCGGCAGCTCCGGCGGGGGCTGCAGCACGATCTCGTCCGTGGGCACCTCCTTCGGCAGTGCCCGTGGTGGACGCTTGACGACGATTTGGCTCACAGCGCACCAATTCTCTTGCCCGGCCGAGGAGTTCTGTCCGCCGCCCCGTCTCGTGCGGACGTCGGTCGCGAACCGCGATCCTACTGACAACCGGCGGGACCCACGGGCGATAGGGTGCCGGACGAGACGTGTGAGCAGGTGCGAACCGGCCCGGTGGCATCGGATGAGGAAAACCGGGTGGTGCGCGGTGTTCGCAGCGGGTGTCCTTGGCGCCGTCCCGCCGAGGCGGCGCCGCCGGCTCCGGCCGTGGAGAAGGCACCGCACGGACTCCGCCGGAACGTGCACATGATCTTCAAGGCCGGGCGTGCGCCGGTGATGCGCCGACCGGCCCCGCCATCGACAAGGGGGAACAGCAGGTGAGCACGACGGCCTCCGCGCCGGCCGGCACCACCACCGGACCGGGCACCGGAGCCCCTGCCCGAGCGGGCGAGTTCGGTTTCTGCCGGGTCACGATCGTGGCGCCCGACGGCCGGATCGACGTGGCACTGCCCGACGACGTACCGGTCGCGGACCTGTACCCGGAGATCCTGCGGCTCGCCCGGCAGAGCCCCGCCGAGGGCGCACCCGTCGGGTATCACCTCGTCCGCCGCGACGGCACCGTCCTCGACAGCTCCCGCTCCCTCACGGCACAGCGCATCCTCGACGGCGAACTGCTCGCGCTGCGCCCGTTCGCCGAGTCGCTGCCGCCCGCCGTCTTCGACGACGTCTCCGAGGCGGTGGCCTCCGCCGTCACCCGCGACCGGGCGCTGTGGAACGGCGAGCTGACACGGGCGGCCGGTCTGGTCGCGGGCGGCGTCCTGCCCGCGCTGCTGGCGTTCGTGGCCTGGAGCTCGCAGATCCGCCACGACATGCACGGTCTTCAGGGCGTCCTCGCCGCCGTCGCCGGGGTGCTCCTGACCGCCGTCGCGTGTGTGCGTGCGCGGGTGTACGACGACCGGGGCTCCGCGATCGCCCTGGGCCTGGGCGCCCTGCCGAACGTCGCCGTGGCGGGGTCCGGGCTGCTGCCGCTCGCCGAGGGACAGGGCGTCGGAAGGCTGCAGTTCCTGCTCGCCTGCGCGGCGGTCCTGGTCGTCTCCGTCCTGCTCACCCTGGTCTCGCCGGGCGGTGACGGCCCCTTCGTGGCGTTCGTCCTCGCTTCCGCGGTCGGGCTGGTCACCACGTTCATCGGGATCCTCACCGACCTCAGACCCATCGAGACGGCCGCCGTCTGCGCCCTGCTCGCCGTGAGCGCGCTGGCCTTCCTGCCCGGACTGTCCCTGCGCTTCGCGCGGCTGCCCATCGGCTTCGAGATGCCCGCCCCCGCGCGGGGCGCCTACACGGAGAGCGGGCCCGACACGCACGAGCCCGTGGACGCCGAACGCATCGCGGCCCAGGTGCGCCGCGGCCATGAACTGCTCGTCGGACTCGTCGGCGGCTGTGCGCTCGTCGCGGTGGGCGCGTCGGCCGTCCTCGGCTTCTCCAGCAACCTCTGGGCGCAGCTCCTGGCGTGCGCGACCGGAGTGGCGATGCTGATGCGCGCCGGCCTGTTCCGCTACACCGCCCAGGTCGCCGCCACCCTGGCCGCCGGCCTGGCCGCCCTTGTCCTCCTCGGCATCGGCCTCGCGCTGCACCCGCCCGTGGAGTACGTGCGCGACGCGCTGCGGGGCGACACCACCGCCCTCGACCTGCGCAGCGTCTGGCTCGTGGCCGCCATCGGCGCGGCGGCCGCCCTGGTCACCGTCATCGGGCTGATCGTTCCGCGACGCGGCGTCACTCCCTTCTGGGGCCGCTTCCTGGAGGTCGCGGAAGGTTTCGTCCTGCTCACCCTGCTGCCGCTGGTCCTGGCCGTGTTCGACGTGTACGCGACGGTGCGCTCGATGACCGGCTGAGCCACCGGACACGGCGCGGACGGGCCGGTTCAGGATCGGTGCGGATGCATCGTCGGCGAGGAGGTGCGGCTGCTCCGGCTCTCCGGGCCGATCTGGGGACGCGCGCGCCATGGACCGGCGACCACCGCACGGCCGTCCTGTCCGGGAAGAGCAGGGACGAGGACGCCCCCTGCAGCCGTGTGACCTTCGTCGACCTGGACGGCGGCCGGAAGATCCGGGAGAACGCCTTCCCCTTGAACGGCGACGGCGTGTACCGGCCCGGCGTGACGCTCACCCGCGCCACGGTGGCCGTGACCCGGGGCAGGGGATTCAAGGCGTACGACATGGACGAGGGCGGACGGCTGTGGCGCACCAAAGCCACCGGCCGGTGCTGGGACGACGGTGCCGCGGGCGGGCGCTGCTGGTCCGGGTCCGGTGCCTGCACCGCGAACAGTCGCCCGCCCCGTGGAGGACGACCGTCTACCGGGTGCGCAAAGGAGAGCGGCGCCCGCCGGAAGTGACGGCGCACCCGGTGCACGCGGGGCGGGCGGCACGCGTGCCGCCCGCCCCGCGCCTTCCACGCCTCTTCCTTATTCCTTCTTCGCGTCCTTCTCCGCGGAGCCCCCGTCGCGCGGCGCCGGCTCCAGGTCGAACTCCCCGTCCCTGGCCCCCAGGACGAACGCCCGCCACTCCGCCTCCGTGTAGCGGAGCACCGTGTCGGGGTCGAGGGAGGACCGCATGGCCACGGCACCGCCGGGAAGGTAGGCGATCTCGACGCGCTCCTCGTGCTCCTCCGTGCCCGGGGCGCAGTGCCACTCCACCCCCGAGATGTCGAGGGCGTACAGCTCGTCGCGCTCCCGCTCCTTGCGTGCCTTGATCTCCGCTTCCGTCTCCGCCATGCCGCAGCGCCCCCTTCGGATGTGTGCACATGTGTCGGAGCTCACCCTAGTGGCCGGTCCGTCCTCGTCGGAGACCTTCACCGGCCTGCGGCAAGGAGGCCCCTTCCGGCCTGGTAGGCTGACGGACGGCCGTTTGTGTACGCACCCCCGGACACCATCCGCAGGCGACCCTGCGGACCCTGGAGGTCGCGCCCAGCGGACCCCGCCTCCCGAGTAGCGGAAGTTCCCCCGAGAAGAAGGCCGGGGGCACTCGGTGGCAACTCACAGAGCATGAGGAGTACGCGTGTCGCTCGACGCCGCCACGAAGAAGCAGATCATCGCCGAGTTCAGCACCAAGGAGGGTGACACCGGCTCCCCCGAGGTCCAGGTCGCTCTGCTCACCCGTCGGATCTCCGACCTGACCGAGCACCTCAAGACCCACAAGCACGACCACCACTCCCGCCGTGGTCTGCTGATCCTGGTCGGTCAGCGCCGTCGCCTGCTGCAGTACCTCGCCAAGAAGGACATCCAGCGCTTCCGTACGCTGGTCGACCGCCTCGGCATCCGCCGCGGTGCGGCGGGCGCCAAGTAAGACGCCAGGAAGGGAGCGGTTCCCGCAGCACAGGGGCCGCTCCCTTCGCCGTACGCAAGGAAACGTGCGGACTGTCACCACCCCTTTGTAGTGTGGTAGCAGAACGTACGACACAAGAAATCGTGTGACGCGGCGTGATGCGGCCTGCCCATGCAGGGCACGGCGTCATCGTGCCCGACGAACGAGGGGAAGCGCACCTCGCCGCCGCCGGTCCTCGGTAGTGGCCCCCGGGGGCAGGAACCCCGGGTGCTTCGATCGAAGACCGGCCCGCACCAGACGGAGCGCTTCTCCACCACCGTCCCCGCCGTACGGGCGAGGGACGAGGACGAGGAGAAAACGCTAGTGGAGAACGAGACCCACTACGCCGAAGCCGTGATCGACAACGGTTCCTTCGGCACCCGTACCATCCGTTTCGAGACGGGCCGTCTGGCCAGGCAGGCCGCGGGTTCCGCCGTGGCGTACCTGGACGACGACACCATGGTGCTGTCGGCCACCACCGCCTCCAAGCAGCCCAAGGAACAGCTCGACTTCTTCCCGCTGACGGTCGACGTCGAGGAGCGCATGTACGCGGCCGGGAAGATCCCCGGCAGCTTCTTCCGCCGTGAGGGCCGGCCCTCCGAGGACGCGATCCTCACCTGCCGTCTGATCGACCGCCCGCTGCGCCCGTCCTTCAAGAAGGGCCTGCGCAACGAGATCCAGATCATCGCCACGGTCCTGGCGCTCAACCCCGACCACCTGTACGACGTGGTGGCGATCAACGCCGCCTCCGCGTCCACGCAGCTGGCCGGCCTGCCCTTCTCCGGGCCGATCGGCGGTGTCCGCGTCGCGCTGATCCGCGGCCAGTGGGTCGCCTTCCCGACGCACACCGAGCTCGAGGAAGCCGTCTTCGACATGGTGGTCGCCGGCCGTGTCCTGGAGGACGGCGATGTCGCGATCATGATGGTCGAGGCCGAGGCCACCGAGAAGACCGTCAAGCTCGTCGAGGGCGGCGCCGAGGCGCCCACCGAGGAGGTCGTCGCGGCCGGCCTCGAGGCGGCGAAGCCCTTCATCAAGGTGCTGTGCCGCGCCCAGGCGGACCTCGCCGCCAAGGCCGCCAAGCCGACCGCCGAGTTCCCGATCTTCCTCGACTACCAGGACGACGTGATGGAGGCGCTGACCGCCGCCATCCGTCCCGAGCTCGCCCAGGCGCTCACCATCCCCGGCAAGCAGGAGCGCGAGGCCGAGCTGGACCGCGTCAAGGACCTGGCCGCCGAGAAGCTGCTGCCCGAGTTCGAGGGCCGCGAGAAGGAGATCGCCGCCGCGTACCGCGCGCTGACCAAGAGCCTGGTCCGCGAGCGGATCATCAAGGAGAAGAAGCGCATCGACGGCCGCGGGCCCACCGACATCCGCACCCTGGCCGCCGAGGTCGAGGCCATCCCGCGGGTGCACGGCTCCGCGCTGTTCGAGCGGGGCGAGACCCAGATCCTGGGCGTCACCACGCTCAACATGCTGCGCATGGAGCAGCAGCTGGACACCCTCTCCCCGGTGACCCGCAAGCGCTACATGCACAACTACAACTTCCCGCCGTACTCCACCGGCGAGACCGGTCGTGTCGGCTCCCCCAAGCGCCGCGAGATCGGTCACGGCGCCCTCGCCGAGCGCGCCCTGATCCCGGTGCTGCCCTCGCGCGAGGAGTTCCCCTACGCGATCCGCCAGGTCTCCGAGGCCCTCGGCTCCAACGGCTCGACCTCCATGGGCTCGGTCTGCGCCTCCACCATGTCGCTGCTGAACGCCGGTGTGCCGCTCAAGGCCCCCGTCGCCGGCATCGCCATGGGTCTGATCTCCGAGGAGGTCGACGGCGAGACGCACTACGTCACCCTGACCGACATCCTCGGTGCCGAGGACGCCTTCGGCGACATGGACTTCAAGGTCGCCGGCACCAAGGACTTCATCACCGCCCTCCAGCTCGACACCAAGCTGGACGGCATCCCGGCCTCCGTCCTGGCCGCGGCCCTCAAGCAGGCCCGCGACGCCCGTCTGCACATCCTCGATGTGATGATGGAGGCCATCGACCGGCCCGACGAGATGTCCCCGCACGCCCCGCGGATCATCACGGTCAAGATCCCGGTCGACAAGATCGGCGAGGTCATCGGCCCCAAGGGCAAGATGATCAACCAGATCCAGGAGGACACGGGCGCCGAGATCACCATCGAGGACGACGGCACCATCTACATCGGCGCCTCCGACGGCCCGTCCGCCGAGGCCGCCCGTGCCGCGATCAACGGCATCGCCAACCCGACGATGCCCGAGGTCGGCGAGCGCTACCTCGGCACGGTCGTGAAGACGACCACCTTCGGCGCGTTCATCTCCCTGCTGCCCGGCAAGGACGGTCTGCTGCACATCTCGCAGATCCGCAAGCTGGCCGGCGGCAAGCGCGTGGAGAACGTCGAGGACGTGGTCGGCGTGGGCCAGAAGATCCAGGTCGAGATCGCCGAGATCGACTCCCGCGGCAAGCTCTCCCTCGTTCCCGTGCTCGGGGGCGAGGAAGGCAACGACGCAGAGTAGAAGGACGACGCCGGCAAGTGACGTCCCACGACTTCAAGGCGACGGCCCGCACCTCCCAGGAGGCGCGGGCCGTCGCCCGTACCCGAACGCTCATCAAGGGCGAGAACGGCATCGGCACCGTCCGCAGGACCGTCCTCCCCGGCGGCCTGCGCATCGTCACCGAGACCCTGCCCTCCGTGCGCTCCGCCACCTTCGGCATCTGGGCGCACGTCGGCTCCCGCGACGAGCCCCCGGCGCTGAACGGTGCCACCCACTACCTGGAGCACCTGCTCTTCAAGGGCACCTCCCGCCGGTCCGCACTGGAGATCTCCTCCGCCATCGACGCCGTCGGCGGCGAGATGAACGCCTTCACGGCGAAGGAGTACACGTGCTACTACGCGCGTGTCCTCGACACCGATCTGCCGCTCGCCATCGACATCGTCTGCGACATGCTCACCGGCTCGCTGATCCGCGAGGAGGACGTCGACGTCGAGCGCGGCGCGATCCTCGAGGAGATCGCCATGACCGAGGACGATCCCAGCGACTGCGTGCACGACCTGTTCGCGTACGCCATGTTCGGCGACGACCCCCTCGGCCGCCCGGTCCTCGGCACCGTCGACACCGTCAACGCCCTCACCGCCGACGGCATCCGCCGCTTCTACAGGAAGCACTACGACCCCACGCACCTGGTCGTCGCCTGCGCCGGCAACATCGACCACGCCAAGGTCGTACGGCAGGTCCGTGCCGCCTTCGAGAAGGCCGGCGCCTTCAGGGACGGTCCGGCCGACCCCATTGCCCCGCGCGCCGGGCACCGCGACCTGCGCACCGCCGGCCGTGTCGAACTGCAGAGCCGCAGGACGGAGCAGGCCCATGTCGTCCTCGGCGTGCCGGGCCTGGCCCGCACCGACGAGCGCCGCTGGGCCCTGGGCGTGCTGAACACCGCCCTCGGCGGCGGCATGTCCTCCCGTCTGTTCCAGGAGGTCCGGGAGAAGCGCGGCCTGGCCTACAGCGTGTACTCCTACACCTCCAGCTTCGCCGACTGCGGCCTGTTCGGCGTGTACGCCGGCTGCCGCCCCAGTCAGGTGCACGACGTCCTGCGGATCTGCCGCGACGAACTCGACCACGTCGCCCGCAACGGACTGACCGACGAGGAGATCGGCCGCGCCATCGGCCAGCTCCGGGGCTCCACCGTCCTCGGCCTGGAGGACACGGGTGCGCTGATGAACCGCATCGGCAAGAGTGAGCTGTGCTGGGGCGAGCAGATCTCCGTCGACGAGATGCTGGCCCGTATGGCGGCGGTCACGCCGGACGAGGTCCGTGAGGTCGCCCGGGACATCCTGGGACAGCGCCCGTCGCTGTCGGTCATCGGTCCGCTCAAGGACAAGCAGGCCGCGCGCCTGCACGACGTGGTCGCCTGATTCCCTGTCCGTTGTCCGTCTGTCGGTGGTAAGGAAGCGAAGGATGAGCAAGCTGCGCGTGGCGGTCCTCGGTGCCCGGGGCCGGATCGGGGCCGAGGCGGTACGGGCGGTCGAGGCCGCCGAGGACATGGAGCTGGTCGCCGCCCTGGGCCGGGGCGACAAGCTGGAGACCCTGGTCGAGACCGGTGCCCAGGTGGCGGTCGAGCTGACCACTCCCGCCTCGGTCATGGGCAACCTCGACTTCTGCGTACGGCACGGCATCCACGCCGTCGTCGGCACCACCGGCTGGACCGACGAGCGCCTCGCCCAGCTGAAGGGCTGGCTCGCCCAGTCCCCCGGGACCGGTGTGCTCATCGCCCCGAACTTCTCCATCGGCGCGGTGCTCACCATGAAGTTCGCGCAGATCGCCGCGCCGTACTTCGAGTCCGTCGAGGTCGTCGAACTGCACCACCCGAACAAGGTCGACGCCCCCTCCGGCACCGCCACCCGCACCGCCCAGCTCATCGCCGAGGCCCGCGCCAAGGCCGGCTCGGCCCCCGCGCCGGACGCCACCGTCACCGCCCTGGAGGGCGCCCGCGGCGCCAAGGTCGACGGCGTTCCGGTCCACGCCGTGCGCCTGCGCGGACTGCTCGCCCACCAGGAGGTCCTGCTGGGCGGCGAGGGCGAGACGCTCACCATCCGCCACGACTCGCTCCACCACAGCAGCTTCATGCCGGGCATCCTGCTCGGCGTGCGCCGTGTGGTGACCACTCCGGGGCTGACCTTCGGCCTGGAGCACTTCCTCGACCTCGACTGAGCACCCGAGCGAACGAAGCCCGAGCCCCATGCGTGCGAAGATCACCTATTGCGTCACGGCCGCCGTCCTGGTCTTCTACTTCGGCCTGGTCGGCAGCCGCGGCGTTCTGCTCATCCGGGCCGGCACGCCCGTGACCGTCTCCTTCGGGATCGCCGTTCTGATCCTGCCGGTGATCGGCCTGTGGTTCCTGTGGAAGAACACCCGGTTCGTCCGTGACGCCAACCGGCTCGCCGCCGAACTCGACGCCGAGGGAGGCCTGCCCGTCGACGAGCTGAAGCGCACGCCGAGCGGGCGCATCGACCGCGACTCGGCCGACGAGGTCTTCGCCCGGCGCAAGGCCGAGACGGAGGCGGCCCCCGACGACTGGCGCACCTGGTTCCGTCTCGCCATCGCCTACCACGACGCCCGCGACCCCCAGCGTGCCCGCAAGGCGATGCAGCGGGCGATCGACCTGCACGACGGCAAGCGGTCGGCCGAGGCCGCCTGAGCCCAGAGCGCCCCGTCGTGCCGGTGGGCCCGGTCCGCAGCCGCACGGCGCGGACCGGGCCCACCGGCGGCCCGCCTCAGCGGCTCCTGTTCTCCTCCGCCCAGGCCTCCACCACGTCCGCGGCCCGGTCGAACGCCGCCAGACGGCCCAGGAAGTCGGCGTTGTGCGTGGTCAGCAACGGCGGCAGGTCCTGCGCGCCATGACCCCTGCGGGTGAGCACCAGCGCCTGCCCCTGCACCGTGCGCGGCAGCCCCAGCCAGCGCACCGGCTGCTGCACGACCCGTACCTCCGCCACCTGCGGCCAGGGCGTCGTACGGGTGACGAAAAAGCCCACATGACGCAGCCCGCGCGTGCTGACCCACACGCCCATGCGCAGCAGCCGCAGCGTGCCGGCGATCACGGCCAGGGCGAGACCGAAGGAGGCCGCGGCGGAGGACAGGGTGGCGGTGAACGCGGTCACCACGCCCGCGAGCAGCACGAACGAGGCGAACAGCAGCAGAAGGGCGGCCGCCCCCACCCGGCACGGTCCGGGCCGGTAGGGGCGCCGCCAGCGCTCGCGGTCGTCGAACAGCACGGCTTCGTCCATCGCGCCGGACGCGCGGTCGGCCGTCAGAAAGGGCAGGGGCACGGCTGGTCCTCACTCGATCCACGCACAAGCTGTGGCGGTGAGGCTATCTCCACGTGTTCATGCCCACCACCCGTGGGGGGCCGGGAGAGGTCAGCGGTCGTGGGCGACCTGGGACTGCTGCGTCCCGGTGGGGGAGTCGGGAACCGTCAGCGCGGGGATTCCCAGGACCAGGGAGCCCACCAGTCCCGCGACGATCGTCAGGCCCAGCAGACAGCGCCCGGCGATCCGGCCGGCGGACAGGGGTTCGGGAGGCGGGGGAGTGACGTTGCTGCGGAACCTGTCGGCTTCGGCGAGAAAGGCGAACGGAACGGGCTCGCGCCGAAGTGACATCTGAAGTACGGCTCCTTTCAGGTCTGCTTTGAGTCGAACTGATGTGTCTCACCCGTATGGACGATCGACTGTCCCGAAAGGTGCCCGGTTCCCCCGAAATCGCAGCTCTTCACCGAAGATGTCGCCCCCGGTACCGGACGTCCCGCTGTCGGAGGCGGCCCGTAGAGTGGGCGCGGCCCACCAGAGCAGTGAAGGAAGGGACTCTCCACGCCGTGACCGACACCCCCGCCGACGACCTGAAGCTCAGCTTCCGCAGCGATGTCACCGTCGAGCTGGTCAAGCACACCGCGTCGGACGCCGACGTACTGTTCGCGGCCCGCGTCTCGACCATCGGCGAGCAGTCCCTGGACGAGCTGAACAAGGACCCCGAGCGCTCCAAGGGGCTGATCAACTTCCTGATGCGGGACCGGCACGGCAGCCCCTTCGAGCACAACTCGATGACGTTCTTCATCAGCGCCCCGATCTTCGTCTTCCGCGAGTTCATGAGGCACCGGGTCGGCTGGTCCTACAACGAGGAGAGCGGGCGCTACCGGGAGCTCCAGCCGGTCTTCTACGTCCCCGACGAGTCCCGCAAGCTCGTCCAGGAGGGACGCCCGGGCAAGTACCAGTTCGTCGAGGGCACCCAGGCCCAGCGGGAACTGGTCGACCGGACCATGAAGGACTCCTACCGCCAGGCCTACCGGGCCTACCAGGAGATGCTCGCCGCCGGAGTGGCCCGCGAAGTCGCCCGCTCGGTGCTCCCGGTGGGCCTGTACTCCTCGATGTACGCCACCTGCAACGCCCGCTCGCTGATGCACTTCCTCGGCCTGCGCACCCGGCACGAGCTGGCCAAGGTGCCCTCCTTCCCGCAGCGGGAGATCGAGATGGTCGGCGAGAAGATGGAGGCCGAATGGGCCAAGCTCATGCCGCTGACCCACGCCGCCTTCAACGCCAACGGCAGGATCGCGCCGTAACCTGTGGCCCCCCGTCCGCCCAGGCCGTCCGCCCAGGTCGGAGGGGACGGATCAGCCTGGAGAGGTGTCCGTATTGCGGCCTTTGAAGAAGTTCATCTAGCCTGATCGAACGGACCCGGCACTGCCTGAACCCCCGAGCAGGCAGTGCCGGGCTCCCCCGTGTCACATCGGTTGTCACCTCGGTCGCAGCCCCTAGGGCAGCCTCCACTCCGAGCAACGAGTAGCGTGTAACCCATGGCTCCGACCTCGACTCCGCAGACCCCCTTCGGGCGGGTCCTCACCGCCATGGTCACGCCCTTCACGGCGGACGGCGCACTCGACCTCGACGGCGCACAGCAGCTCGCCACCCACCTGGTGGACGCAGGCAACGACGGCCTGATCATCAACGGCACCACCGGCGAGTCCCCCACCACCAGCGATGCGGAGAAAACGGACCTGGTCCGCGCGGTCCTGGAAGCGGTCGGAGACCGCGCCCACATCGTGGCCGGCGTCGGCACCAACGACACCCACCACAGCATCGCGCTCGCCCGCGCCGCCGAGAAGGTCGGCGCCCACGGCCTGCTGACCGTCACGCCGTACTACAACAAGCCTCCGCAGGAGGGCCTGTACCGGCACTTCAAGGCCATCGCCGACGCGACCGGCCTGCCGGTCATGCTCTACGACATCCCCGGTCGCAGCGGTGTCCCGATCAACACCGAGACGATCGTCCGCCTCGCCGAGCACCCGCGGATCGTCGCCAACAAGGACGCCAAGGGTGACCTCGGCCGCGCCAGCTGGGCCATCGCCCGCTCCGGCCTCGCCTGGTACTCCGGCGACGACATGCTCAACCTGCCCCTGCTCTCCGTGGGCGCCGTCGGCTTCGTCTCCGTCGTCGGCCATGTCGTCACCCCGGACCTGCGCGCCCTCGTCGAGGCGTACACGAGCGGCGACGTCCAGAAGGCCACCGAGATCCACCAGAAGCTGCTCCCGGTCTACACCGGCATGTTCCGCACCCAGGGCGTCATGACCACCAAGGCCGCCCTCGCCCTGATGGGGCTGCCCGGCGGGCCGCTGCGGCCCCCCATGATCGAGCTCACGCCCGAGGAGATCGAGCAGCTCAAGACCGATCTCGCCGCCGGCGGGGTACAGCTCTGACAACGGGACTTCGTACCACCCGCCCGGCGCGGACCCACCAAAGCCCTCACAACTGAATACGCGGGACACCGGTGCCCGCACCCCACAACACAACGACAACTGCTTCTGCACGAACGTCACGCGCGCCACGTGCCCACCGGTACGTGGCGCACGTGGTTGAGGAGAGTCTTTTGAGTCATCCGCATCCTGAACTCGGCCCGCCCCCGCCGCTCGCCGAGGGTGGCCTGCGTGTCACCCCGCTCGGCGGCCTGGGCGAAATCGGCCGGAACATGACCGTTTTCGAATTCGGCGGCCGCCTGCTGATCGTCGACTGCGGAGTGCTCTTCCCCGAGGAGGAGCAGCCCGGAATCGACCTGATCCTGCCGGACTTCTCGTCCATCCGGGACCGCCTCGACGACATCGAGGGCATCGTCCTCACCCATGGCCACGAGGACCACATCGGCGGCGTCCCCTACCTTCTGCGGGAGAAGCCGGACATCCCTCTGATCGGCTCCAAGCTCACCCTGGCCCTCATCGAGGCCAAGCTCCAGGAGCACCGCATCCGCCCGTACACCCTCGAGGTCGCGGAAGGCCGGCGCGAGCGCATCGGCCCCTTCGACTGCGAGTTCATCGCGGTCAACCACTCCATCCCGGACGCCCTGGCCGTCGCCATCCGCACCCCGGCCGGCCTGGTGGTGCACACCGGCGACTTCAAGATGGACCAGCTGCCGCTGGACAACCGCCTGACCGACCTGCACACGTTCGCACGGCTCAGCGAGGAGGGCATCGACCTCCTCCTCGCGGACTCCACCAACGCCGAGGTGCCGGGCTTCGTCCCGCCCGAGCGGGAGATCTCCAACGTCCTGCGCCAGGTCTTCGCCGGGGCCCGCAAGCGGATCATCGTCGCCAGCTTCGCCAGCCACGTCCACCGCATCCAGCAGATCCTGGACGCCGCCCACGAGTACGGCCGCCGGGTCGCCTTCGTCGGCCGCTCCATGGTCCGCAACATGGGCATCGCCCGGGACCTCGGCTACCTCAAGGTCCCGGCGGGCCTCGTGGTCGACGTCAAGGCGCTCGACGACCTGCCCGACCACGAGGTGGTCCTGGTCTGCACCGGCTCGCAGGGCGAGCCCATGGCGGCCCTCTCACGGATGGCCAACCGCGACCACCAGATCCGCATCGTCGAGGGCGACACCGTGATCCTCGCGTCGTCGCTGATCCCCGGCAATGAGAACGCGGTCTACCGCGTCATCAACGGCCTGACCCGCTGGGGCGCCAATGTCGTCCACAAGGGCAACGCCAAGGTCCATGTCTCGGGCCACGCCTCGGCCGGCGAGCTGCTGTACTTCTACAACATCTGCCGTCCGAAGAACCTGATGCCGGTCCACGGCGAATGGCGCCATCTGCGTGCCAACGCCGAGCTGGGCGCCCTCACCGGAGTGCCGCAGGACCGGATCGTCATCGCCGAGGACGGCGTCACCGTCGACCTCGTCGAGGGCAAGGCCAAGATCTCCGGCAAGGTCCAGGCCGGATACGTCTACGTCGACGGCCTCTCGGTCGGCGACGTCGGCGAGCCCGCGCTGAAGGACCGCAAGATCCTCGGGGACGAGGGCATCATCTCGGTCTTCGTGGTCGTCGACTCCACCACCGGCAAGATCGCCGGAGGGCCGTACGTCCAGGCCCGCGGCTCCGGCATCGAGGACTCCGCCTTCGCCGAGGTCATCCCGAAGATCTCGGAGGTGCTGGAGCGCTCCGCCCAGGAGGGCATCGCGGACGTCCATCAGTTGCAGCAGCTCGTCCGCCGCACCCTGGGCAAGTGGGTCTCGGACACCTACCGGCGCCGGCCGATGATCCTCCCCGTCGTCGTGGAGGTCTGACACGCGCGAACGAGCAGCGGGGCACCTCGATTTGCATCGAGGCGCCCTGCTCCAGTACGTTTACGGCTCCGCCCGGACGGGAACCCGGATGCTTCATGCACTCCGAGGGACACTCCCGGAGGGGGCGGAAAAACCGACTCGAAGTATCTGCTAAAGTCGGAAACACCGAAGGGAAGCGCCCGGAGGAAAGCCCGGTGAGGGTGAGTACGAAGGAAGCGTCCGTTCCTTGAGAACTCAACAGCGTGCCAAAAGTCAACGCCAGATATGTTGATGCCCCGACACCGGGCGGGTCTGGTTTTAGGTCTGTCTGGTGGCGTGGTTCC
>NZ_MUME01000187.1 GCF_002155915.1 Streptomyces thermovulgaris
TGCGTGCCTGCGACGCCGCGGGGATGTCCGCGGCGTCGCAGGCACGCAGGCTGCGCGGGCCCGACGAGCTGGAGATCGTGGCGTTCGAACGCGGCCGTTTCACCTCGTTCTCGGCGTGCGGCATCCCGTACTGGGTGAGCGGCGACGTCGAGGAGCGGGACCGGCTGATCGCCCGCACGCCCGAGGAGCACCGCGCGCGGGACATCGATCTGCGGCTGCGCACCGAGGTGACGGAGATCGATGCGGCCGCGGGGCGCGTGCGCACACGGGACGTCGATTCCGGCACCGAGTCCTGGACGTCGTACGACAAGCTCGTGATCGCGACCGGGGCCCGTCCCGTCCGCCCCGACCGGCCCGGCTTCGACGCGCCCGGCGTGCACGGGGTGCAGACCCTGGACGACGGCGAGGCCCTGCTCGACAGTCTCACGCGCGTGCGTGGCCGCCGGGCGGTGGTGGTCGGCGCCGGCTACATCGGCGTGGAGATGGCCGAGGCACTGCTCAAGCGCGGCTACGAGGTGACGGTCGTCAACCGCGGCAAGGAGCCCATGTCCACGCTCGACCCGGACATGGGCCGCCTGGTGCACCGGGCCATGGAGGAGATGGGCATCACCATGGTCGACGACGCCGAGGTGACCAAGGTGCTCACCGGTGAGGGGGACGCCTCCCCGCTCGGGGAGGGCTGGGTGCGGGCGGTGGCCACCGAGGACGCCGAGTATCCGGCGGACGTGGTCGTGCTGGGCATCGGCGTACGTCCCGAGACGACGCTCGCACGGGCGGCCGGACTGCCGCTCGGCGCGCACGGCGGGCTGCTCACCGACCGGGCGATGCGGGTGCGCGGCCACGAGAACATCTGGGCCGGCGGGGACTGCGTGGAGGTCCTGGACCTGGTCTCCGGGCAGCAGCGCCACATTCCGCTGGGCACCCACGCCAACAAGCACGGCCAGGTCATCGGCACCAATGTCGGCGGCGGCTGCGCGACCTTCCCCGGGGTGGTCGGCACGGCGGTGAGCAAGGTGTGCGACCTGGAGATCGGGCGCACCGGGCTGCGGGAGAAGGACGCCCGCCGGGTGGGCCTGCGGTTCGAGACGGTCGTCGTCGAGTCGACCAGCCGCGCGGGCTACTACCCCGGTGCCTCTCCCATGACGGTCAAGATGCTGGCGGAGCGCCGCACCGGCCGTCTGCTGGGCGTGCAGATCGTCGGCCGCGAGGGTGCGGCGAAGCGGGTCGACATCGCCGCGGTCGCCCTCACGGCCGGTCTGACGGTGGACCAGATGACGGTGCTGGACCTCGGGTACGCCCCGCCGTTCTCGCCGGTGTGGGATCCGGTGCTGGTGGCGGCGAGAAAGGCGGTGACCAAGGTCCGCGGCAACGCCCCCTAGGGTTCTCGTGGGGCGTGCCAGGGCTTTTCGGGGGTCGTGTCCGGCCTCGGCGGGGGAAGACCGAGTGGCCGGACGGCGGCCGTCGTCGTTCACCCCTGCGGCCCGCCTTCCCCGGGCCGCAGGGGCTCAAGGAGTCATACGGACACGCGGACGGTGGTGTTCACCGATTCGCCGAGCGCGTCGAGGGCAGTAGTTTCCTGTGGTCATCCCCGTCCATGATGTGAACCCCGCGCGGCGCACCCCCTGGGTGACGTACGCCCTGATCGTCGCGAACGTCGTCGCGTTCCTGTCCATGCCCGGAATCGCCGACTCCGTGGCGGGCGGCAGCACGCTGGCGGAGCTGTGCCGGCTGGAAGCGTTCACGGAGAAGTACGCACTGGTGCCCAGGGAGCTGATCCACGATCGGCTGCCGCCGCTGGTCCCGACCGGCGAGGTGGGTCTGGGAATGCGCGGACCGGGCTGTGTGCTGGGACCGCCGACCTACGACAAGTCACCCGTGCTGTCGGTCCTCACCTCGATGTTCCTGCACGGCAGCTGGCTGCATCTGCTGGGCAATCTGCTGTTCCTGTTCATCTTCGGCAACAACATCGAGGACCGCATGGGCCATGTGGGGTTCCTGCTGTTCTACGTGGTCTGCGGCTACGCGGCCGGATACGGGTTCGCCCTGCTGAACTCCTCCTCCACCACCCCCCTGATCGGTGCCTCGGGAGCCATCGCCGGTGTCCTGGGCGCCTACCTGATGCTGTATCCCAGGGTCCGGGTCTGGGTCCTGGTCCCCTTCCTGATCTTCCTGCCGCTGCGGCTGCCGGCCTGGGTGGTCCTGGGCTTCTGGTTCGTGCTGCAGGCGCTCTACTCCGCCGGCGAGGCCGTCACCGAGGCGGGCACCGTGGCGTACACCGCGCACGTCATCGGCTTCGTCACGGGCATGCTGATCGCCTGGCCCCTCAAACCGGGCACTCCCCCGCCCCCCGAACCCGGCGGCGTCCTCTTCGGACGGCGGGCACGACGCCCCTGGTAGGGCCGTGCGGCGAAGGCCGGGCGGCACAAGAAGAGGCACAGGGAGAAACGGGAAGGCCCCGGGCGGGGGTCCGGACGGCCGGGGCGGCGCCCGGGGACCCGGCCGGATTCCCGACGACAGGCCCCGCCCCGCCGGAACATGATCGATTGTCAGTGGTGGATGAGACGGTAAGGACATCGAGTCGGAACCAAGGGGGGCCGCCATGTCCGGAAGCCAGAACTACATCAACCACGTCGCTCTCGTGCTGGACGCCAGCTCGTCCATGGCACACCTGAGCCGCAAGGTCGTCGAAGTCGCCGACCAGCAGATCGCCTACCTCGCCCGCCGGTCGAAGGAGCTGGACCAGGAGACCCGCGTCACGGTGTACGTCTTCGCGGACGACGTGAAGTGCGTCATCTACGACAAGGACGTGCTGCGGATGCCGTCGCTGAAGCAGCTGTACCGGACCGGCGGGATGACGGCCCTGCTGGCGGCCGCGCTGAAGTCGCAGCGGGAGCTGGCGCAGACGGCCCAACTGTACGGCGACCACAGCTTCCTGACGTTCATACTCACCGACGGGCAGGAGAACGCCAGCCACCGCTGCCCGGACGCCCCCGCCAGAAACCAGCGGGAACTGGTCGAGGCCGTGGCCGAGATGATCAGGACGCAGGAGGACAACTGGACGCTGGCCGTCCTGGTGCCGGACCAGATGGGCCGTCGCGAGGCCATGCAGTGCGGTTTCCCGAAGGACAACATCGCCATCTGGGACGCCACCAGCACCCAGGGCCTGGAGGAGGCCGGCCAGGTCATCCAGCAGGCCACCGAGAAGTTCATGGTGGGCCGCGCCCAGGGCATCCGGGGATCGCGGTCGGTGTTCTCCACGGGCTCGGACGCGGTCAACAAGGACACCATCAAGGCGGCCGGCCTCACCGCGATGGACCCGTCGAAGTACCAGCTCATCCCGGTGGCGCGTGAGGCGGCGATCCGGGACTGGGTCGTCGAGTGCGGGCACACCTACCGCACCGGCAGTGCGTTCTACCAGCTGAGCAAGTCGGAGAAGATCCAGCCGCAGAAGCAGATCGCGGTGCTGGAGAAGAAGACGGACCGGGTGTACACGGGCCCCGCGGCCCGCTCCCTGCTCGGCCTGCCGGACGTGGAGGTCCGGGTCAAGCCGGACCACAACGACGACTACACGATCTTCGTGCAGAGCACCAGTGTGAACCGGAAGCTCGTCCCCAACACACGGCTGCTGCTCATGCTCTGACACCGCACCGGCTCTTCCGGCCTCGGACAGCGAGGTGCCCCAGCGGCCCGCTCGCCCCGCACACGGTTGCGGGGCGAGCGGGCCGCTGTCCCGTCGTGCGATGCCCTGTCACAGGCTCGTCAGGATCTGGGGCGAGAGGTTCTTGACGAGGGTGTTGGTCCAGCGCATCTGCCGCAGTGTCCGCGGATGGCACGCCGAGACCACGGCCGGCAGTTCGTCGTCCCGGGCGGCCTGCGCGGCCTGGGCGAGCATCTCCCAGTGAAGGGAGTTCTCCGTGGCACCCAGATGGAGCTCCCGCAGATCACGCAGAAGCAGCAGGCCGGGCTCGGGGCGACGGTCCGCCGCCCCGGTGGCCTTCTCCTGAAGCGCCGGCAGCATGCCCGAGGAGAGCTCCCCCGGGGCGTCGTCGAGGTCGAGGCCCTGCCTGCGGGCCGCGTCGGCCAGGCGCTGGGCGTGTTCGCGGGACCAGCCGGCGAGGTCGAGGGCGACATGGTGGACCTCGTGCTCGGCGCGATGGCGTCCGGCGACGGCCGTCAGCTGCTCGGCGAGACGGTTCTCGCCGTGGTGGAGGGCACGGAGGACGAGGGCGATGCCGTTCACTCGCTGTCCCCCTCCACCTGCCCTTTCCCCCTGTCCTCCCTGTCTTCCCTGCCGTCCTCGTCCTCCTTGTTCCCCTCGCCCTCCTCGCCGTCGGTGTCGCCCGCCTGGCCGGCGAGTGCGGACGTTCCGCCGGTGGTGGACGGGACCGCGCCGGCACGGAAGGGGGCGGACGCGGTGGTGGTCGGTGCGGGGGCACTGCGGCCGTTCCCGCGTTCGACGAGGCGCAGCGCGGCTGCGGCGGTCTTGAAGAGCGGCTGCTTGGACACGGGGTCCCAGTCGGTGATGGTGGTCTCGTTCGCGGCACGCGCGGGTGTGCCGTCGCCCGGGCCGTGTCCGGCCTCGGTGTCCCAGTAGCCGTAGTGGAAGGGGACGAACAGCAGCCCCGGGCGGATGCCGGTCGTCCGCAGCCGGCCCCGCAGGGCGCCGCGCGGTGTGGTGACCTCGACCAGGTCGCCCTCGTCGAGTCCGAGCGCGGCCGCGTCCGCGGCGGACACCTCCACCCACACCTCGGGCGCGGCCGCGTTCAGCTGGGGCGCCCGCGCGGTCTTCGTCCGGGTGTGGAAGTGGTAGAGGGTCCGGCCGGTGGTCAGCTGGAACGGGTACGCCGCGTCGGGCGTCTCGTGGGGCGGCAGATAGGAGGCTGCCTTGATCATGGCCTTGCCGTCCGGGTTGAGGGAGCGGTACTCGACGGCGTCGTCCGCCGCGCCGGTCACGAGGTCCTTGCCGTAGCTCTCGCAGACATCGGGGTGCGCCCAGTCGATCGTGTCGGTGTAGAGGCGCTCCGTTCCCTCCGGGGTCTGCTCGGTGCAGGGCCACTGGATGCCGCTTCGGCCGCGCAGCCTGTCGTAGGTGAGACCGGTGTAGTCGCACGGCCGGCCGGCGCTGCACCGTTTCCACGCCTCGAACGCGGACTCCGGGTCGTGCCAGGTGACCAGGGGTCCGCCGTCCTTGTCGCGGAAGTCCATGCGGGCGGCGTAGTCGAGGAAGATGTCCAGGTCCGGTTTGGCCTCACCGGGCGGCTCGACGGCCTTGTCGGACAGGTGCACGGTGCGGTCGGCGTTGGTGAACGTTCCGGTCTTCTCGCCCCATGTCGCCGCGGGCAGGACCACGTCGGCCAGCTGGGCGGTCTCGGTGAGGAACAGGTCCTGGACGATCACGAAGAGGCGGTCCTGGGAGAGGATCGAGCGGACGCGGGACAGATCCGGCAACGACACGGCCGGGTTGGTGCCGTTGATCCACAGCATGCGGATCGAGCCCTGTTCGGCGTAGCGGAACATCTGCATCGCGTGGGTGGGCGGGGCGTAGTGCGGGATCGTCCTCGGGTCGACGTTCCACACACGGGCCAGGTCGGCGACATGGCTGTCGTTCTGCCAGTTGCGGAAGCCGGGCAGGTTGCCGTCGGCGCCGCATTCGCGGGTGTTCTGGGCGGTGGGCTGCCCGTTCATCTGCAGGACGCCGGCGCCCGGCCTGCCGAGCATGCCGCGGATCAGATGCAGATTGTTGACCTGTACGGCCGCCGCGGTGGCCTGGTGGGACTGGTAGACCCCCTGGAGCACCGTGGACAGGAGCCTGTCGGCCGTGCCGAGGACCTCCGCGGCCTCGCCGATCCGCGCGGCCGGTACGTCGCAGATCGCGGCCGCCCACTCGGGGGTGCACTCCTTCACCCGGGAGACCAGCTCCTCGTAGCCGACCGTGTGGGCCGCGATGTAGGCGTGGTCGACGCGGTCCGTACGGATGATCTCGTGGAGAAGCGCGTTGAGCAGGGCCACGTTCGTTCCGAGGCGGGGGGCCAGGTGGACGGCCGCCGTGCGGGCCACCCGGGTGGGACGGGGGTCGACGCACACCAGGCGGGGCGGGTCGGGGCCCCCGAGCCGGTCGAGGACGCGCATCCACTGCACGGGCTGTGTCTCGGCGATGTTGTGCCCGAACAGTGCGATCGCATCGGCGTGGTCGAGGTCGTCGTAGCTGCCCGGCTGCCCGTCGCAGCCGAAGGACTCCTTCAACGCCTCGGAGGCGGTGGCCGTGCACAGGCGGGTGTTGCCGTCCAGATGAGGGGTGCCGATCCCGGCCCGGGCCAGCAGCGCGAGTGTGTAGTACTCCTCCAGGAACAGCTGCCCGGTGGTGTAGAACCCGATCGCCCCCGGGCCGCGTTTCTCCAGCAGCTCCCGTGAGCGGGCGACGATCCGGTCCATCGCGGTGGCCCAGTCGCACCCGGTCAGGTGCCCGTCGCGGCGGACGAGCGGCCTGGTCAGCCGGTCCGGTGAGGCGTTGGCCTGCCAGCCGAACAGGTCCTTCGGTCCCAGGCGGCCGTGATTGACACGGTCGTCCGCCCGGCCGCGCACCCCGGCCATGCGCCCGTCCACGACCGCGATGTCCATGGCGTCCCCGTCGGAGTGGAGGATCGAGGCGGCCTGCACCCACCGCTGCACCGAGCCGGGCTCGACCCCCTCCTCCAGGTATGTGTCCACCCGTACCGGCCAGGGCTCGTGCCGGCCGTAGGGAGTGCGGCTGCCCCATGGCCGTGCGATCCGGTCCACCGAAGCGTCCATGCCGGCCTCCCCAAGGTCGCCGACGGCATCTGCCGTGCCCGTGCGTCCCCGGTACCCCGGAGCTGCCGGGTGACACCGCCGATCCCTGCCGCCGGTCATGTCCGCCCGGCCCGGTGACGAGGTGGTCCGGGAAGGCGCGGAAGCGGACCGGTGGGGCGGGGTGCTGCCGGTGCCGCGGGGGATGAACGGGGGGAACGCACTCGCCCGCGCCGGTGCTCTCCTCGGTGCTTCCGACCCGGCCCGGGCCCGCCGGCCGCGGCGTCCGCCGGCGCTCAGCCCTCGACTCCGGTGGCGGAGTCGGACGCGCCGACGGGCTTGGACTCCGGTGAGCCGCGTTGCCTCAGATAGATGGCGAGGACGGCCATGGAGGCGATGGCCAGCATCTCGGACTGCCAGTTCTGCAGGGTGCGGCTCCAGAAGTCGGCGGCGGTCAGATACTCCGTCCAGCTGACGGGCGCTTGCAGCCTGCGCAGTTGCTCCTCGTTGTAGGCGGCGACACCGGTGACGGACTGGGTCAGCCACGACAGCAGGAAGACGGTGCCCATCACCAGCCCCAGGGAGCGGGAGTACACAAAGCCGCGCCAGTCCGTGGCCGCGGCCCAGCGCGGGGAGCCCTCCGTGGCGTACCCCCCGCCCTCTGGCCCTTGTCGGACTCGGTGCCGGCCCGGCCCGGTTCCTTGGACTCCGGTGAGCCGCGTTGCACCAGCCAGACGGTGGCGAGGATGTAGAGGAAGAACTGGAGGTACTCCGACTGCCAGTTCTCCGTGACGTCGACGGCGAAGTCCGACGACATCACATAGGTGCCGAACCCGATGGGCGCCATGCCGTCCGAGACGAGCTGGTCGTTGAACTCCGCGTGCCCGGCCACGGCCTGCCCGGCGAGGGCGAGCAGAAACGCGGTCAGGAAGAAGAGCCCGAGACCGTTGTGGCGGAGGAAGCGGCGCACACGACGCGGTGCCGGTGCGGTGCCCCCGCCGCGCTCCGGTGCGGGGGTCATCGGCGCATCAGCCCCACGGTCATGAAGTACGCCAGGCCGGCCACGAGCACGAGCAGTGTGGTGACGAACAGCGTTCTCACGGTCTTCTCATCCACCTTTGAGCTCGCACTGGTACGGGCGCTGCGGCCGGGGCCGGCACCCGGCCGCGGTGACCTTCCAGCCCGTGGGAAAGTGCGCCAGGAAGACGGTGTCGTGCTCCAGGACCACCCGGGCCTGTCCGCCGTAGACGTCCACACGTCGTACGGCGCCCGCCGCCGGAAGGTCCTGTTCGCCGATCGCCCGAGCGCAGCGGCGCCGGGTCGACTGCTCCAATTCCTCCCTGGTGGAGGGAGCGAGGGCGGTGCACAGCCGTTCGTGCTGCCCGGCGTCCAGGGCCCGCTCGAACCGCGTCACCTGTGCGATGACGCCGTCGCGCCGTTCGGACGGTGTTCCGCAGGCACCGGCCGTGGCGAGCACCACCGCTGCCACGGCGCAGGGCCGTACCACCGATCCGACACCCCGTCTTCCGTGCATCCCGCCCTCCATGCGGCCTCGGGCGGAACCGGGCCGCCCCGTCCACCGTGCGAGAAGTGGTCGCTCCCTCATGAGACATGGGCTCCTCGGCGGCTGCAACCGGGCCGGAGCCGTTGAGGCTCCTTCTCCAGGGCCGAGGGGGTCATGCACGGCCGCCGCTGCGCCCGTACCGGGTGCCGCGCGTCCTCGGCCGGGCCGTGCACGGGAACGCCCGTGGCCGGGATGCCCCCGAGGGGCGGAGCCAGGGGCTCATGGGCGTCGACGGCGGGTCCGCCCTCCCCGACGCCCCTTGTCGCTCTCCCTGTCGCCGGACGCCTCCCCGCTTCCGCCGGTCCGGCGTCCACGGCCGCGGATCCTGATCCTCCTCCGCGGTGACATCCCGTCCCACGGAAACGCAAGCCCCCGAATCGGCCTTCTTTCTCCCCGCGTGCACGTCCCTGCCGGCCCTGCCCTCAAAGCCCACGGCGCACGACGGAAAGCCATGGACAAACGGCGTGAACCGGCCTCGATGTCTCTCTCTTCGTCACGCCCCGTCACCGGGCGGGCGCGCCGCGGGCCGTGCTCCGCGACAGCGCCTTCACCTGAATCACCTCGATGCCTCCGAATCGCTCGAACCGGGGTGAACCGAGGTGAATCCTCTGCTCCGCCCTCACCGAAACAGCCAGGGGCGCCCTTGGCTCAAACCCGTGGCCAGGGTGAATCGGCATCAGGGTCCGAACGACGTCTTCTGCCGCGCAGGGTGCGAGCTGACGGGTGATCGGCGCACCGGCCTGTCCTGTTCTGTTCTGTACCTGACAGCAGGATCTGGCCAAGCTTTATCCGCCCCGAAGACCCCACCGGGGCGTCCCCTCACTCAGAAGGTTGCGCGCATGAAACGTGTTGCCTTGACGCTTGCGGCTGCTGCCGCGTCGGTTCCCCTCGCCCTGCTCCCCGCCGCATCCGCCTGGGCGGCTCCTGCGGACAAGTCCCAGGTGCTCAGCTCCTGGACCCAGACCAGCGCCTCCAGTTTCAACGCCTGGAACGCCGCCCGTCAGAACCAGGGCGCATGGGCCGCGTACGGTTTCGACTGGTCGACGGACTACTGCACGTCCTCGCCCGACAACCCCTTCGGCTTCCCCTTCCAGCTCGCCTGCGCCCGCCACGACTTCGGCTACCGCAACTACAAGGCGGAGGGCACCTTCTCCGCCCACAAGGCCCGGCTCGACTCGGCGTTCTACGAGGACATGAAACGCGTCTGCGCCAACTACTCGGGCGCGACCCGCACCGCGTGCAACAGCACGGCATGGACGTACTACCAAGCGGTCAGCATCTTCGGCGTGTCGGCGGCCGATGTGGGACCCGGGACGCAGCCGGCTGCCTGATGTGCCTCTCCTGAAAGCCCGACAGGTGACGTCCCCTCCATGACGACCAGGTGCTGCCGTTCCTCGGGCGTTCACCCTACGCCCGCCGGCAGCCCCTCTCACCCACCGGGCATGATTTCCGGTCAGGCCGTGCGTGCCCCGCGGGGCGGTGGGACGGCTCGCCGTCATCGCCTCACCACCGTCCCGCGGGGCCCTGCCGCTCCGTGCGGTTCCGCATCGTTCCGGGGCCGTGGCGCCCAAAGCGGGCGGACACCGCACGGCCTCGCCCCCGCGCATCTGCACGCGGCCCCCCCGGCGACCGCCGTCCGTCCGGTGCGGTCCCTCCCTCGAGAAACTGACCGATTCCCCACGCCTCCCGCGCCGGGACAGCGGACTCCCCGGCCGGTCACTGTCCTTTCCCTCCCCTTCGGGCCCGCCACGGCCCACCCCTTCGGCTCCCCTGTGCGGTGAGGGCCCGGGTTCCCGACGTCGGCGGGACCGCTTCCCCACGGCGCTCCGCCGCATCTCCGTGCTGCGCCCGATCAGGGAGCGGCGGTTCGGCATGTGCCGGGACAAGGGCCTCGACGCGGTGGAGCCCGACCTGATGGAGGGGCACTCCCACCGCACCGGGTTCCCGCTCACCGCGCACGACCAGCTCCGCTGCAACCGCATGACCGCCGAGATCGCCCACGAGCGCGGGCTGCCGGCCGGCCTCAGGAACGGCCTTCCGCAGGTCCCGCAGCTCGTGGACGACTTCGACTTCGCCGTCGACGAGGAGTGCGCGCAGTACGGCGAGTGCGAGCGGCTCACCCCGTTCGCGGCGGCCGGCAAGGCGGTCTTCCACGGGGAGCACGCGGTGCCGACCGAGGCGTTCCGTCCGCAGGCGCACGGGCTGAGGCTGTCGTCGATGCGGAAGAAGCCGGACCTGGGGGTGCGGCGCGAGGCCTGCTGAGCGGGTGACTCAGCGGGCCGTCTGCGTGTGGACGTACTCGACGAGGCGGGTGAGCGCGTCCGGGTCGGTGTTCGGCATGACGCCGTGGCCGAGGTTGAAGACGTGCCCCTCGAGCTTCGCGGCCGCGTCCAGCACCTCGCGGGCCTTGGCCTCCATGGCCGGCCGGGGGGCGAAGAGCGCCGCCGGGTCCAGGTTGCCCTGGAGCGCCTTGCCGGGGCCGACACGGCGGGCGGCCTCGTCCAGCGGGACGCGCCAGTCGACGCCGACGACATCCGCACCGGCCTCTCCCATCAGGCCGAGCAGCTCACCGGTGCCGACACCGAAGTGGATGCGCGGGACGCCGTACTCGGCGACGGCCTGGAAGACCTTCGCGGAGGCGGGCAGCACCGAACGGCGGTAGTCGGCCGGGGACAGCGCGCCGGCCCAGGAGTCGAAGAGCTGCACGGCGCTCGCCCCCGCCTCGATCTGCACCTTCAGGAAGGCGGCCGTGATGTCGCTGAGGCGGTCCAGCAGGTCGGCCCACAGCTCGGGGTCGCCGTACATCATCGCCTTGGTGTTCTCGTACGTCCGTGACGGGCCGCCCTCGATGAGGTAGCTCGCCAGGGTGAACGGTGCACCGGCGAAGCCGATCAGCGGGGTCGGGCCGAGCTCGCGGACGAGCAGACCGACCGCCTCGGTGACGTAGGGGACGTCCTCGGGGGTCAGGTCCCGCAGCCGCCGGAGGTCCGCGCGGGTGCGCACCGGCTGCTCGACGACCGGGCCGACGCCGGGCTTGATGTCCAGGTCGATGCCGATGGCCTTCAGGGGCACCACGATGTCGCTGAAGTAGATCGCCGCGTCGACGTCGTGGCGGCGGACCGGCTGCAGGGTGATCTCGGCGACCAGCTCGGGCCGCATGCAGGACTCCAGCATCGGGATGCCCTCGCGGACCTTGCGGTACTCCGGCAGGGAGCGCCCGGCCTGCCGCATGAACCACACAGGGGTGTGCGGCACGGGTTCGCGCCTGCACGCCCTGAGAAAGGCGGAGTCGTAGGTGGCTGTCTGCGGCTGCCGGCTTGCGGGCGTGTCGTTGGCACTCACACGGCCAGTCTCGCATGCCCCCGACCGGACCAGGGCCCGGGTGTGCGGTCCCCGGGCGGCACCGTCGCAGGCAGCGGGGTGTCTTGCCCTGCGCAAAGGCGCGATTCCCCTTAATCTTCCCGGCATGGCTGCGGCTCAGGGACGACTGTCGGACGGCGCTGGCGGAATGGACGACGCGAAGGACGGGCACGGGAGTGCGGGCAGGGCGGCTCAGGCACCGCTGACCTTCCTGGCCGCGGTCGACGCGCTGCGGTCCGCGCGGCTGCGACCGCAGGTGGAGATCGAGCAGGTCCCCCCGCCGCAGCGGCTCGCCCCGTTCGCATACGCACTGGAGGCCACGGTCGTCGACGGCGAGCAGGAGCTCGCCGACGGCCGCCTCGTCCTGCTGCACGACCCGGCCGGGCACGAGGCCTGGCGGGGCACGTTCCGGCTGGTGACGCTGGTGCGCGCGGAGCTGGAGCCGGAGATGGCCGCCGACCCGCTGCTGCCGGACGTGTGCTGGTCCTGGCTGACCGGGGCACTGCAGACGCGCGGGCTGACGTACGGCGAGCCGAGCGGCACCGTCACACGCGCGAGCTCGCACTACTTCGGCGGGCTGTCGGCGCGCCCCGCCGCCTCGCAGATCGAGATCCGTGCCTCCTGGACGCCCCGGGAGGAACTGGGCGGGGTGCCGGACACCGCCGCCCACCTCGCCTCCTGGTGCGATCTGCTGGCGCAGGTGGCCGGGCTGCCGCCCGCCGGACCGGGCGACGCGTCGGTGGTGACACTGCCGCAGCGACGCGGCCCCCAGTCGCCCTGAGTCCGCACCGGCTCCGTGCCGGCTCCACGCTGGCCCGGGGCCGAATCCGCGCTGAAACCGGCTGAATCCGCGTCGAGGGCCGCGTCGTGTCCGCTGCACGGCGCGGCCCTCGGCCGTGCGCAGTCCGCCTCGCGGCACGGCCCTCGCCTCTGTGGAGGCCGCTTCCCGGCACTGCGGAATCCGCTTCACGGCGCGGCCTCTAGCACACCGCGACCGGTCCCGCATCCGCACGTACACCTGTCCGAGTGTCCCGTCGTTTTCTTGCCGTGTCTTTGTCGATACGACCACTTTCGAGCACGCACCGACCCTGAACAGCCCAAAGTGGACCGATTTGACCTTCGGATGGTCGCCAGCCTGTCCGAATTACCCGCCTCAACAGTCACCGGATCGTGATCATTCTCTAAAGGCCGCCGGGTTTGGTGCCGAAGACGACTGTGACCTTGCAAGCACGGTTCGTCCCGGCTTGATCCCCACAAGCCGGCCCCGTCCCCCCACCCCAGGAGGCCTGGTGTCCGTTCTCCTCGAGCAGCCCGCAAGCCTGGTCGCCTACCGTCCGAACAAGCCGACCGCCATGGTCGTCGTGGCCGACCCGCGCGTCCGCTCCACCGTCACCCGTCATCTGTGGGCGCTCGGAGTCCGTGACGTCATCGAGGCGTCTTCCATCGCGGAGGCCCGTCCCCGCATCGGCAATCCGCGTGACATCTGTGTCGCCGACGTCCACCTGCCCGACGGCTCGGGGCTCACGCTGCTGTCCGAGACCCGTGCCGCCGGATGGCCCAACGGCCTGGCCCTGTCCGCCGCCGACGACATCAGCGCCGTCCGCAACGCCCTCGCCGGGGGCGTCAAGGGCTATGTCGTCACCGGCACCCGCACCAACGTCGGGCTCCCCATGCGGCCGGGTGCCGCCCCCATCGGCGCCGCCGCCGCCCGTCTGCACCGCCGCCCCCCGGGTGCCCCGAGCCACCCGGGCGGCTACCGCGAGCTGTCCGGCCGCGAGGTCGAGGTGCTGCGGCTGGTTGCGGAGGGCCAGTCGAACAAGGCGATCGGCGTCTCGATGGGACTGTCCGCGCTGACCGTCAAGAGCCACCTGGCCCGCATCGCCCGCAAGCTCGGCACCGGTGACCGGGCCGGCATGGTCGCCGTGGCCCTGCGGACCGGCATCATCCACTGACCCCTCGCCTTCACCCGTCGGCCGGGCCGCTCCCCGTCCCTCCGTTCTCCTGTCCTCTGTCCCCGCCCTCGTCCTCCACGGTCCCTTGTCCCCTGTCCCCCGCTCGGTCCCACCCGGGGCTCCGGCCGCCTCTTCCGTGTCCGCCGTGACCGGATGCGGCCTCGGCCGACCGGTTCACGGCTTTCCGGCGCCC
>NZ_MUME01000188.1 GCF_002155915.1 Streptomyces thermovulgaris
CGCCGCCGGCCAGCACCAGCGGCCGCAGCCGCGGATGGGACCACAGATGGCGGGCGCCCTCGACGGTGTGCTCACGCCAGGAGTCCCCGGAGGGGCGGGGCCTGTCCTCGCGGACGCGCAGCAGGGCGTACAGGCCGGCGGCGAGCAGGAAGGTGGCCGAGTCGAGCAGCACCACGCAGGTGCCGCCGTACGCCGTGTACAGGCCGGCGCCCGCCAGNNGCGTCGTGCACGACGCCGGTGGCGCCGTAGAGGAACAGCACCGCGTACAGCAGCCGGACGTCGCCGGGGGAGTCGACGGTGAGAAGGCTGAGCAGGAGCACCGCCAGCAGCAGATTCGCCCGGATCAGCAGGGGGCCGCGGCGGGTGCGGTCGGCGAGGGCGCCGAGCGGCGGACCGGCCAGGGACGGGACCCACATCGCCAGCATGCACAGCGCGGCCAGCCCGTCCGAGCCGGTGAGGTCCTTGACCCACACGCCCGCGGCCAGCCACAGCGCCGAGGTGCCGAAACCGGAGACCACCACGGCGGCCAGACACAGCCCCGCCGTACGGTCGCGCAGCACCCGCGCCAGGGGTCGTTCTGTCGTCGTCATGCCTGCCGATCGTCGCTCTAAGGCCCCGCCCCACGGATGAGGCAGGTTCCGTATCCGCGGGGCCGTGCGGGCGGGAATCCGTCGGAACCTGTCCGTCGTGCCCCTGGGACGCGGGCCGCCGCGGACCTAGCGTCCTCGGCATGCTCACCCATGCCGTGCCGGTCCTCGTCGGCCTGCTCTACGCCCTGGTCATGTCGCTGCTCCGCGAGCCGCACCGCCGGAGACTGAACGCGATCATGGTCGCCGGAGCGGGTGCCGCCTATCTCAGCGGCGGCGGACTCGGCGGCGCGGAGTTCGCGTTCACCGCGCTCGTCACCTGTGTCGCCTACCGGGGCCTGGAGTCGTGGAACTTCATCGGCGCCGGCTGGCTGCTGCACACCGCGTGGGACGTGGTGCACCACCTCGAGGGCAGCCCGATCATCCCGTTCCTCGGCGACTCCTCCCTGGGCTGCGCGATCTGCGACCCGGTGATCGCGCTGTGGTGCTTCCTGGGCGGCCCCTCCCCGCGGGAACTCCTCGGACGCCGGGCGGCGGCGTCCGCGAACGCCCCGCTGCCCGTCCGCGATCCGGTCACGAAGGCGTGAGCCGAAGACCGTCGGACGCACGGTGCGCCGCGGTGCCTTTCCGGGCGCCGCACACGCCGGCGCCGCCGGCCCGCCGCACCCGGGGTCCCGCGCGGGGCGCGGCCCTTGCGGCTCACAGCCTCCGGGTGGCGAGCAGCAGACGGTCGCGGGCGTCGAACAGCACGTCCCGCACCGTCCTTTCCCGGGCGGGCGTCAGGCGGGCCACGGGGATCGAGCAGCTGACCGCGTCCCGGGCCGGGGTGCGGTACGGGATCGCCACACCGAAGCAGCACAGGCCGAGGGTGTTCTCCTCGCGGTCGACGGCGTAGCCCTGCTCACGGATCCGGTGCAGCTCCTCGATGAGCTCCTCGCGGTCGGTGATGGTGTGCTCGGTCGGCGCGGACAGTGTGCCGGGGAGCATCCTGCGCACCTGCTCGTCCGGGTAGGTGCTCAGCAGCGCCTTGCCGAGCGCGGTGGAGTGGACGGGCAGCCGGCGGCCGACCCGGGTGACGGGACGCAGATGGTGCTGCGAGGCACGGGTGGCCAGGCAGACGACGCTCGTGCCGTCCAGCCGGGCGAGAAGGACGGTCTCGGCGGTGTCCTCGGACAGCCGGTCCAGCGCCGGGCGGGCCGCCGCGACCACCTCGTCGCCGTCGATGTAGGAGGTGCCGACGAGCAGCGCGCGCACACCGATGCCGTAGCGCGTGCCGGTGGCGTCGGTCTCCACCCAGCCCAGGTCGACGAGCGTGCGCAGCAGCATGTACAGGCTGGACTTGGGATAGCCGACGGCCTCCTGGACCTCGGCCAGGGAGTGCATACCGGGCCGGGCGGCGAAGTACTCGAGCAACTCCACGGTCCGTACGGCGGACTTGACCTGCGCCCCGCCGCCTGCCCCGCCCGCCGCCATCGGCCTCGACCCCTTCGTTCGACCCCTTCGTTCGACGAGACGCCGCAGCTATAGTCTCACCGTATTCATCATCAGAGACGGCGTTCAATATATCGAACGTCCTGGTGGGTGGCCCGAACCAGGCCGCACCGGACCGACCGTGACGACCGGTCGGACACCGCGGCAGGACATGTGGAGGGAACCACGGTGGCAGCACCAGTCTGGAGCGTCGACCCCCGAACCGGGAAACAGCGGGAACAGGTCGCGGTGGAGGCCACGGCCGAAGAGGTGGACACCGTCGTCCGAGCCGCCCACGAGGCACGTGACGCACTCGCCGACCGCACCGTGCGCGCGGCCTTCCTGCGCACCGCCGCCGACCGGCTCGAGGCGGTCCGGGACCAGCTCGTCGAGGCCGCCGACGCCGAGACCGCACTCGGCCCGGTCCGGCTCACCGGGGAACTGGCCCGGACCTGCCATCAGTTGAGGGCCTTCGCGGACGTCGTCGACGAGGGCGCCTTCCTCGACGTGATCATCGACCACCCCGACGGCTCCGCGACCCCGCCGGTCCCGGACCTGCGCCGCTACAAGGTGCCGCTCGGTGTCGTCGCCGTCTACGCCGCCTCCAACTTCCCCTTCGCCTTCTCCGTCGCCGGCGGCGACACCGCGAGCGCGTTCGGCGCGGGCTGCCCGGTCGTCGTCAAGGCCCACCCCGACCACCCGGCGCTGTCCGAGCTGGTCGCCAGGGTGCTGCGGGGAGCCGCCGCCGAGCACGGCATCCCCGAGGGCGTGCTCGGTCTCGTCCACGGCTTCCAGGCGGGCGTCGAGCTCATCAAGCACCCGCTGATCGCCGCGGCCGGCTTCACCGGTTCCGTGCGCGGCGGCCGGGCCCTGTTCGACCTCGCCGCCGCACGGGAGGTGCCGATCCCCTTCCACGGCGAGCTGGGCTCGCTGAACCCGGTGCTCGTCACCGAGGCGGCGGCGGCCGAACGGGCGGAGGACATCGCGGCCGGTCTGGCCGGCTCGATGACGCTGGGCGTCGGGCAGTTCTGCGTCAAGCCGGGCCTGGTGCTGGTGCCGTCCACAAAGGCCGGCGACACCCTGGTCGCGGCGCTCACCGACGCCGTCAGCAACACCGAGCCGGGGGTGATGCTCGACCACCGGATCCGCGACGCCTTCCTCGCCGGCATCGCCGAGCGCACCGGCCTGCCCGGTGTCGACGCGCCGGTCACCCCGGGCGCGGGCGGCGAGCACACGGTCGGCGCGGGCTTCCTGACCGTCCCTGCCGGGAAGCTGACCGGCAAGGGGGAGTACGACGTGCTCCTGGAGGAGTGCTTCGGGCCGGTCACGGTGGTGGCCCGCTACCGGGACGAGAGCGAGGCCATGGCCGTCCTGGCCCGCCTCCCCGGCAACCTCGCCGCGGCCGTGCAGCTGTCCGCCGAGGAGGCGGCCGGCCGGGGACGCGGCGCCGAACTGCTGGCCCGGCTGACCCCGCTCGCCGGACGTGTCGTCGTCAACGGCTGGCCCACCGGCGTCGCGGTGGCCCCCGCCCAGCACCACGGCGGCCCCTACCCGGCGACGACCTCCACGTCCACCTCCGTGGGCGCCACGGCCATCGAACGCTGGATGCGCCCGGTGGCGTACCAGAACGTCCCGGAAGCCCTCCTCCCGCCCGAGCTGCGCGACGACAACCCCCTCGGCCTGCCCCGCCGCTTCAACGGCCGCCTGGAACGCTGATCCCGCCCAGGGAACCGGAAGGGCGCGATCCGCGTCCTTTCTCTCATGATCAATGACAGTGTGCGCGGCTGCCGGGTGATCCGTACGGCCGTGTCCGCCGAGGCGGAGACCCTCGCCGCGCTGCACGCGCGGGCCCGGGCGACGTACGACCCGGAAGGAGCCCCGGACGACGGCACCGACGGGGCCGCGGCCTGGCGCGGCGCCGTCGAGCGGCCCGACCGGCACGTCCTGTGCGCCGTCGCCCGGGGCCGTGTCGTCGGCGTCGCCTCCTTCCGCACCGTGCCGGACGGCACCGCGGACACCGTCGAGCTGCTCCAGTTCCACGTCGACCCCGACCACTGGGGCTCCGGCATCGGCACGGCCCTGCACACGGCCTGCGCCGAGCAGTGGCGCGCCGACGGCAGGCGGACGGCCGTCCTGAGGGTCCGTGCCGACAACCACCGCGCCCGCCGCTTCTACGCCCGCCGGGGCTGGATCCCGGACCCGGAGCACCCGCCCGCCGAGGACGACCGCCATCTGCGCCTGCGGTACGCGGTGACCGGGGAGCGGGACACGGCGGGGGAATGAAGCGCGGTGCTGAAACGTTCGAGGACTCGGCGGAGGGCGCCTCCTCCGCTTCCGTACGAGCGGGAAAGAGCCGAGAACATGCGCGTCGAGATCTGGTCGGACATCGCCTGCCCCTGGTGCTACGTGGGAAAGGCACGCTTCGAGAGAGCGCTCGCGGACTTCCCGTACCGTGACCAGGTCGAGGTGGTGCACCGCTCCTTCGAGCTGGACCCGCACCGGGCCAAGGACGACGTCGAGCCCGTGCTCACCATGCTCGCCAGGAAGTACGGCATGAGCGAGGCGCAGGCGCAGGCCGGTGAGGAGAACCTGGGACGGCAGGCCGCCGCCGAGGGGCTCGCGTACCGCACCCGGGGCCGCGACCACGGCAGCACCTTCGACATGCACCGTCTGCTGCACCTGGCCAAGGAACGCGGCAGGCAGGGCGAACTGCTGGACGCGCTGTACCGGGCGAACTTCGCCGAGGAGCGCTCCGTCTTCACCGAGGGCGACGAACGGCTGGTGGAGCTGGCCGTCTCCGCCGGGCTCGACGCCGACGAGGCCCGCACGGTGCTCGCCGACCCCGGTGCCTACGCCGACGAGGTCCGCGCCGACGAACAGGAGGCCGCCCGGCTCGGGGTCACCGGAGTGCCGTTCTTCGTGATCGACCGGAAGTACGGGGTCTCCGGCGCCCAGCCCGCCGAGGTCTTCACCCGGGCGCTCACCCAGGCCTGGAGCGAGCGCGCGCCGCTGACCGTCGTCCAGGGCGGCGGGGACGTCTGCGGACCGGACGGATGCGCGGTGCCGCAGAGCTGAGCCGGCCGGGCCCTGGCGCGGGCCCCGGGCGGCGCGCATGCGCGAGCGGCGTGCGAGGTCTCCCGCGCGAGGAACGCGCGGGAGAACCCGAAGGGCGCGAAGGGCGTGAAGAAGAACGCGGAGCGCGCGGGAAGCGCAGGGAAAATGGAATGGACCCGGGGCGCGCCGGACAGCACAGTGGTTCCATGGAGATCTTCGAGAGCCTCGTCCGTGCCGAGTTCGCCCCGCAGAGCACCTATCTGAACACCGCGGCCCTCGGGCTGCTCCCCGCCCGGGCGGTACGGGCCCTGCACACCGCCGTGGACACGGCCGCCTCCGGCCGGCCTCTCGACATGTTCGCCGACATCGAGGCCGCCCGCGCCTGCTTCGCCCGGCTGACCGGGGTTCCCGTCCACCGTGTGGCAGCCGGCTCCTCGGTCGCCGTCTACAGCGGGCTGATCGCCGCGGCACTGCCCGAGGGCGCCGAAGTCCTCACCGCCGAGGGCGACTTCAGCTCCACGGTGAATCCCTTCCACGTCCGCCGCGATCTGAAGGTGCGCAGCGTCCCCCTGGAGCAGCTCGCCGAGGCGGTACGGCCCGGCACGGCGCTGGTCGCGGTGAGCGCCGTGCAGTCGGCGGACGGCCGGATCGCCGATCTGTCCGCGATCCGGGAGGCCGCCCGCGAGCACGGGGCGCGCACCTACATCGACGTCTCCCAGGCCGCCGGCTGGCTGGACTTCGACGCGAGCGCCCACGACTACGTCTCCGCCGTCGCCTACAAGTGGCTGCTCTGCCCGCGGGGGGTGGCCTTCCTGGTCGTCCCCGAGGACCTCGGCGACCTCAGCCCGCTGTTCGCCGGCTGGGTGGCGGGGGAGCGGCCCTGGGACAGCTGCTACGGCCCCATCGAGGAACTCGCCCGCTCCGCACGGCGGTTCGACGAGAGCCCCGCGCTCTTCTGCTACGCCGGTGCCCGCCGCTCCCTCGAACTCGTCGAGGAGCTCGGCGTGTCCGCCGTGCGCGCCCATGACCTGGCCCTCGCCGAACGGTTCCGCACCGGTCTGCGCTCGCTGGGGCACGAGCCCCTTCCCGCGCCGGGCTCCCCGATCGTCTCCGTGCCCGGACTCGACCACCGCAGGGAGGAGTTGAGCGGCGCCGGCATCGAAGTCGCCGCCCGGGCGGGCAATCTGCGGGTCGCCTTCCACCTCTACAACACGCCCGAGGACGTCGACCGCCTGCTGGACGTCCTGGCCGGGTGAGCGCCCGCGGCGCCGGCGGACAGGGGCCCTTCCATCCGCGGTCCCCTCCCGCGGTTTCCTCCGCGGATGGAGACGTCCCGCGGGAGAAGGCCCCTGCCCGCCGGGCACGGCGGCTCACCCCGCCGCTCTCACCGCACCGGGGTGAAGTCCCTCGCCCCGAGGAACTCCGGCCGCCGCACCGGAGCCGCGAACGGCTCCACCGCCGCGTTCTCCACGCTGTTGAACACGATGAACACATTGCTGCGCGGATACGGCGTGATGTTGTCTCCGGAGCCGTGCATGCAGTTGCAGTCGAACCAGACCGCGGAGCCGGGCCTGCCCGTGAACAGCCGGATGCCGTGCTTCGAGGCCATCGCCGTCAGCGCCTCGTCGGACGGGGTGCCCGCCTCCTGCATCTGCAGCGACTTCTTGTAGTTGTCCTTCGGGGTGGCCCCCGCGCAGCCGAGGAAGGTCCTGTGCGACCCCGGCATGATCATCAGGCTGCCGTTGGTCTCGAAGTTCTCGGTCAGCGCGATCGAGACGGACACCGTCCGCATGCGCGGCAGGCCGTCCTCGGCGTGCCAGGTCTCGAAGTCCGAGTGCCAGTAGAAGCCGCTCGCCCCGAAGCCCGGCTTGACGTTGATCCGCGACTGGTGGACGTACACGTCCGAGCCGAGGATCTGCCGGGCCCGGCCGACGACGCGCTCGTCGCGCACCAGTTGCGCGAACACCTCGCTGATCCTGTGCACGTCGAAGACCGAGCGGATCTCCTTGGACTTCGGCTCGACGACGGAGCGCTCGTCGGCCCGGATCCCCGGGTCGTTCACCAGCCGGTCCAGTTCCTGCCGGCAGACGGCGACCTCGTCCTCGGTGATCAGCTGGTCGACGGCGAGGAAGCCGTCGCGCTCGTACGCCCTGAGGTCGTCCGCCGCGATCGGGCCGGGGGCGTCGAGGGAGTTCCAGACGACGGGGTCCTGACGAGGGACGGTCACCTCGGTGGTGCCGCGGGTGGGGTAGAGATCGGTGACGGTCATGGGGTCACACCTCCTCGGGTTCGGTGAGCAGGGGGTAGACGCCGTTCTCGTCGTGGTCCTCCCGTCCGGTGACGGGCGGGTTGAACACGCAGATGCAGCGGAAGTCCTCCTTGACGCGCAGCGTGTGCCGCTCGTGCTTGTCGAGGAGGTACACGGTGCCGGGGGTGATCGTGTACGTCCTCCCGGTCTCGCGGTCGGTCAGTTCGGCCTCGCCCTCGATGCAGACGACGGCCTCGACGTGGTGGGCGTACCACATCGACGTCTCCGTGCCGGCGTACAGGACCGTCTCGTGCAGGGAGAAGCCGACCTTCTCCCTGGCGAGGATGATCCGCTTGCTCTCCCAGGTGCCGGACCTGGACTTGACGTGCCGGTCGGTGCCTTCGATGTCCTTGAACGAACGGACGATCACGGTGGTGCGTACCTCCTGGCTCGGGTGCTCGGCTGCCCGGTTGCTCGGTCCGGGTGGTTCAGGCGGTCTCGTGGACCGCGCGGGCGAGGAGACGCATGCCCTCGTCCAGTTCCGCGGCGGTGATGGTCAGGGCCGGCAGCAGCTTGACGACCTCCCCCTCGGGGCCGGAGGTCTCCACCAGCAGCCCGAGGTCGAAGGCGCGCCGGGCGATCCGCGCGGCGCGGCCCTTGTCGTGGAACTCCAGGCCCCACACCAGGCCCCGGCCCCGGAACTCCGCGACGTCGGCGCGGTGCTCCTCGGCGATCGAGACCAGCCACTGCTCGACCTGCTCACCGCGGGCGCGGGTCTGCTTCTCCATCGCCGGGCCGTCGGTCCAGTACGTCTCCAGCGCGGCCGTGGCCGTGACGAACGCGGGATTGTTGCCGCGGAAGGTGCCGTTGTGCTCGCCCGGCTCCCACAGGTCCAGCTCGGGCCGGAACAGGCACAGCGACATCGGCAGGCCGTAGCCGCTGATGGACTTGGAGACGGTGACGATGTCCGGGGTGATGCCCGCCTCCTCGAAGGAGAAGAAGGCCCCGGTGCGCCCGCAGCCCATCTGGATGTCGTCGACGATCAGCAGCATGTCCTGGCGCGCGCACAGATCGGCCAGGGCACGCAGCCACTCGGCCCGGGCGACATTGACGCCGCCCTCGCCCTGCACGGTCTCGACGATCACGGCGGCCGGCTTGTCGAAGCCGGAGCCCTGGTCCTCCAGCAGCCGTTCGAACCACAGGAAGTCGGGGACCTTGCCGTCCAGGTAGTGGTCGAACGGCATCGGCGTGCCGTGCACCAGCGGGATGCCGGCGCCGGCCCGCTTGAAGGCGTTGCCGGTGACGGCGAGGGCGCCCAGCGACATGCCGTGGAAGGCGTTGGTGAACGACACGACGGCCTCGCGGCCCTTCGCCTTGCGGGCCAGCTTCAGCGCGGCCTCGACCGCGTTGGTGCCGGTCGGGCCCGGGAACATCACCTTGTACGGCAGGTCGCGGGGCCGCAGGACCAGGTCCTGGAAGGTCCGCAGGAAGGTGCGTTTGGCCGTGGTCGACATGTCGAGCCCGTGGGTGACGCCGTCGCGCTCCAGGTAGTCGAGCAGCGCCCGTTTCAGGACGGGGTTGTTGTGGCCGTAGTTGAGCGAGCCGGCGCCCGCGAAGAAGTCGAGGTACTCATGGCCGTCCTCGTCGTACATGCGGCTGCCGCGCGCCTGGTCGAAGACGGTGGGCCAGCCGCGGCAGTAACTGCGCACCTCGGACTCCAGGGTCTCGAAGATGCTCAGGTCGGGCTGGGTGATGGTCACGAGGCATCGCTCCTCGGTGTGGAGGCTGGGCAAAAAGGGACAAGAAGAGGCGAAAAGATCGGGAAGTGGGCGGGCGG
>NZ_MUME01000189.1 GCF_002155915.1 Streptomyces thermovulgaris
CCCGTGCCGCCCCTGCCCCCGGGCGACGCCCCCGACTCCGGTCCGGTGAATCTGCCCGGTGTCCCGGTGCCGATCGGCCCCGGCCCGCTCGTCGCCGACGCCCGTTCCCCCGGAGCCCGTGACCACCTGGCGCCCCTGGCGCTTCCGGATGTCCAACGACCTCTGGGGCACCCCGGTCGTCGCCGACGACCTGGTCTACGTCACCTCCTTCGAGGTGCACGCCCTCGACGTGACCACCGGCCGGCGCCGCTTCAAGACTCGGGACGTGGCCTGGTCCATGACGGTCGCCGACGGCCGTATCCACGCCTCCGACGGCCCCACCCTGTTCGCCCTGGACGCCCGCGAGGGCACCGACCTGTGGCGGGTGCAGACCGACGCCTGGGTGTACTCCCTCAAGGCCGACCGCGGCACGGTCCTCACCGGCACCCGGGGCGGCGGCGTCCAGGCCTGGGAGGCGTCCAACGGCCAGAAGCTGTGGGAGATCACCGGCTGCCAGACCGACTTCGAGTCCCCCGAGGCCGGCCCCGTCATCCACGACGGCACGGTGTACGTCTGGCAGGACGCCCGCCTGCGCGCCCTGGAGGCCCGCACGGGCGAGGAGCGCTGGGCCTACCCCATCGGCGACGCGGCCTCCTGCGGCGGCGTACCGGTCCGTGTCACCCCGGCGTCCGACGGCTACGTCTACGTCTCGGCCGGCACCCGCATCATCGCGATCGACATCGCCGCCGGCCATGTCCGCTGGCACTTCGAGGCCCCGGCGGTCTTCCTCTCCCCGCCGGCCTTCGCGCCGGGTCCGGCGGTGACCGGCGGCGGGGTGTACCTGGCCGACTACCTCGGCACCGTCTACGCCCTGGACGCCGCCGACGGCCGCGACCGCTGGCGCATCGCCACCGAGGCCCGCTCCGGGATCGACCCCGTGCTGGTCGCCGCCGGACACGTCCACGTCGGCAGCGGCAACGGCGTCTACACCCTGGACGCGGTCACCGGCACCCCCAAGTGGCGCTTCCAGGCGGGCGGCGAGATCGTCGGCTCCCCGGTGGTCGCCGAGGGCCGTATCCACTTCGGCTCCACCGACCACCTGCTCTACACCCTCAAGGCCGACGACGGCCGGCTCCGCTGGAAGCTCGCCACCGGCGGCGAGATCACCGGCTCGCCGGTGGTCAAGGACAGGGTCGTGTACGCGTGCAGCAAGGACCGGTGCGTGTACGCGCTGGACGCGGAGAAGGGCACGGGAACGGCACGGACCGGGACCGCCTGACCCGCAGACCCGCAGTGCCCTCCACGGCCCTCCGGCCCGTCACGGTCCTCCCTCCGCCCTCTGCGGCCTTCCAGGGCTCTCCGCGGCGGTCCGGCGGCGGTCGGCGGCGCGGAAGTCCGGGTACCCGGGACAGGACCCGGATACGAGGACTGGTGACGGCCGTCGTGCCGAATACAACGGAAGGGGCCTCGGACGGCGGCCGTCGGTCCAGATGAGCGGCGCACTCGTCACCGTCCACACGCAAGACGCTACGACGAGTACACGATGGTCGCCATTCAGTGGCATGGCTGTGACAAACGCGGCACTAGCCTGAGGGCATGAAGACACGGGGGCGCATCCTCAGGTTTGCGGCGGTGTCGGTAGCGGTGGTCCTCTGCCTGACGGGGTTCACCACCGGGCGGGGTCACGGACACCGCAGCGGGGGAAACGGCAGCGGGGGCGGTTGCAGCAGCTCCCGCCAGGACCACGACAGCTCGTCGTCCTCGTCCAGGAGCGGCGTGTACAAGGACGACGACCGGGACGACTTGTACGGCTCCGGTTCGTACCGGGACCCGTACGACGGCTACAACGGCAGATACAACGGCGGCTACAACGACCACCACGACGACCACGGCAGCGGCGGCGCCTCCGGCACGAGCGGCTCGGACCGGGAGAACGCGACGGTGAGGCTGCTGAGCTGCGCCACGAAGAGGAAGCCGTACGCGACGGTCGAGGTCACCAACCCCAGCAGCATCGACGGCCGCTTCGTCGTCACCGTCACCTTCAAGGACGCCCGCAACCTCAAGATCGCCTCCAAGCAGGAGGAGGCCGAGGTGCCGGCGGACGGGAAGACGATCGTGAGAGTGCCCGTCCCCCGCCGCGCCCCCATCGCCAAGGTGGACCACTGCGACCTCTCCCCGAAGGCCCCGCCGGCGGAGTGAGAACCGGGTCCTGCTGGGTCGGGGTGTGGGGGTGGGGTGGCCGTGGCCTGACGACGTGGCCGTGGGGCCGCCCGCTTCTCGGGTCAGTGTCGTGCTTCCGCGGACCGGGTCAAGGGCGCTGCGCGTCGCCTGCGGCGATGGC
>NZ_MUME01000019.1 GCF_002155915.1 Streptomyces thermovulgaris
CCCGCAGGTGCGGGGAGCAGGTGGACGGCGCGCGAGTGCGAGGAGTATTTGCGGGGCCATCCCCGCAGGTGCGGGGAGCAGCGCGAATCTCGGCGTCCGCCGCGACGTGATGACGGGCCATCCCCGCAGGTGCGGGGAGCAGCCACCATATCCATATTCAGGTTCACAATAACTTGGGCCATCCCCGCAGGTGCGGGGAGCAGCGGAGTTCGGCCGGTGTCTTCTGCGTCATGGCGGGGCCATCCCCGCAGGTGCGGGGAGCAGACCTTCCGCCGGCCGATCGCGAGCGCGGCGACGGGGCCATCCCCGCAGGTGCGGGGAGCAGACTGCGTGACCTGCGAGTCTACGGCGCAGGGGGCGCGGTTTTCACCAGTTTCACCGATTCCGGCAAAAGACGCGAGAGGCTGCACATCCGGCAAACAGGCGTGGGGGCGGAACTTCTGCAAGCGGCGGCTACTACGTCAGGTCCCATCGCCACACACCCCCACGACAGGACAGCTGTGTACCGGCGTCCCGCACATGAAGGACGTCCTTCTCCTCGTCCCACAGCATCCGGAGAACTTCGTCCCGTTCCTCACCGTGCAGAACCCTCTTCCACAGCGGATCGAGGTTCGTCCCGGGAGTCGGCAGTTCGACCGAACGCACCTGCTCCATGCGGAGAGTCGCCGGCCCGAGAGGGGTGTACTCGACGGTCTCGGACTCCGCCACCGCTTTGTCGAACCTCAGCCCGACCTCCACGCCCCGCTCTCCCGCGGGGAGGACGGACAGCTGGAAACCCTCGGGCTCGATGCCTACTTCACCGGCCACGCCGGGAATCTCCCCGTCCAGGATCTCCCGGCCGAGGGAGGTACGGAGCTCGTCCAGGATCGGAGTGCATCCACTCCACATCCACTCCACATGGGAATCCTTCGCTCTGTTCGCCGATGGTGGCAGTGCGCGGAGGGCGTCGCCCGCTGTCGGCCTGTATACGCGCACAGCACCCTCTGTGTTGAACCGGACCGCTGAGCCGTCGCCCACAAGCGTGCGGCTGCTTCCCTTGCTTCGGGTGCGAAGCACGCTCGCACACCCATGCGCCGGCGAACACCACCGCCGCACACGCGAACAGCACCATGGCATCGGCCCTGCCCCACGACGCCGCGGCACGGGTCTTGCCGGGCTCAAGGGCCGGGTCGTCGCACTCGACGGAACCCTGCGCGCCGGGCCGGAGGACGGCGGCTTCCGCCTGACGGCGGTGCTGCCGCTGCGATGAACACGCCCTCGCCCTCCTCCCGGTGAGGAGCCGTCCTCCTCCCGGTGAGGACCGGCGCCCGTCTCCCGCCTTCGGCGGATCAGGTCCCGGGGGAGACGGACACGGCCTCGTCGGCCCCCGCCATGAGCCGGTCGCCCAGGGCGCTGCGCCGGTACAGGACCTGGCGTCCGGCGCGGGCCCGGTTGACCAGGCCCGTGGCGTGCAGCACCCGCAGATGCTGGGAGACGGCGCTCGGGGTGACGCGGAGCCGGCGGGCCAGTTCCACCGTGGACAGCGGCTCTTCGAGAAGGCCGAGCAGCCGTGCCCGGGGCGCGCCGAGCAACGACACGAGGGCGCGCGGGTCGGCGGCGGACGCGGATTCCCCCGTGGACTCCCACAAGGTGGCCACTCCACGGCTCGGATAGACGAGCTCCGGCGGCACATCGGGGCTGACCGGGGGCGCGGGCTTGTGCGCGAACACGGACGGCAGCAGAAGCAGCCCCCGGCCGGAGGCCGCCACCCGGTGGCTGCTGATCATCTTGTCGATGTGCAGCTCCCCGTTGTGCCAGCGCAGGTTCGGGTGCATGTCGGCGAACAGCAGCCGGGCGCCGCCCAGGGCGAGTTGGCGGGCGCGGTAGGTCATGTCGGCCTCCAGGACCCGCCGCATCTGCGGCCACATCGGCTCGATGGCCACCTTCCAGTACTGCCGCAGGAGTGCGCAGAGCGCGTCGCGGAGCTCGGCGACGGCGGCGTCGTCGCCGGTGACGGCGTCCCGCAGGGCCTCGGGAAGCGGGTCCGGTGCGTGCGTGAGCCGCAGGTCGTGGCGGACCCGGGCGGGCGGCACCCGGCGGACGGCGGCGAGCTGCTCCTCGAAGGACGGCGCGAAGCAGGCGGGTGTGGGGGTGAGGAAGTCGGGGAGGGTGCGTCTGCGCGCCACCAGGGACATCAGCAGCCCGGTGTCCAGCGGTGCGAGTCCGCCGAGGACGGATCTGCGCCAGGGAAGGTGCAGCGCGGACAGGCCGGGATCCTGCAACACCCGCAGACTGAGCAGGGTTTCGTGCAGGGGCGAGAGGGCGAACCGTGTGTTCGCCAGATCCTCGACGCCCAGCACAAATGTGATCATTAAGCCATACGCTACATCGATTGGCGGCGCGGCGCCGGTGCGCTGCACTTCGGCGCATGACCTCCCCCACTTCTGCGCGGTGCCCGGCGAGGGGCACCGAAGCCGTGCACGGCACCGGCACCGTCGTCGCACCGGTGGGGCGGCCGTGAGCCGCCGGCTGCTTCTGCTGCTGTCCCTCACCTGCGCGGTGGCGGTGGGCAACCTCTACTTCCCGCAGGCCATCACCCCGCTGCTCGCCGACGGGCTGCGGGTCTCCCCCGACTCGGCCACCCTGGCGGTGACCGCCACTCAGGTCGGCTACACGGCGGGGATCGTGCTGCTGGTGCCGCTCGGCGACCGGTTCCCCCGCCGGAGGTTCCTCGTCGTGCTGCTCGTCTGCACCGGGCTGGCGCTGCTCGCCGCGGGCTGTGCGCCCGCGCTGACGCCTCTCGTCGCCGCCGGCACTCTCGTCGGGCTCACCACCGTGGCCGCCCAGATCGTCGGTCCCCTGGCGGTCGGGCTCGTGGCCGCCGACCGCCGCGGGGCGGTCGTCGGCGCCCTGCTGAGCGGATCGACCTGCGGCATGCTGCTCGCCCGTACCTTCAGCGGCACCCTCGGCACCTGGCTGGGCTGGCGGGCCCCCTATCTGGTCGCCGCCGCCCTGGCCCTGCTGCTCGCCGTCGCCCTGGCCTCCGCCCTCCCGGCCGTACGCCCGGACGCCCCCGGGTCGTCCGTCCCCGCGCTTCTGGCCGCACCGCTGCGGCTGCTGCGCACCGAGCCGGAGCTGCGCCGCTCCTGCTTCTACCAGGCGACCGTCTTCGCCGGGTTCTCGGCCGTGTGGACCTGTCTGGCGCTCCTTCTGGCCGGTCCGGCCTACCGGCTGGGCGGCCAGGCCGTCGGCATGCTCGCCCTGGTCGGCGGAGCGACCATGCTCTGCACGCCGCTCGCCGGGCGCCTTGTGGACCGCAGGGGACCGGATCCGGTGAACCTCGTCTGCCTGCTCGGCGTCCTGCTGTCCGCCGCGGTCCTCGTCCCCGGTTCCCGGGGCGGCGTGCCGGGGCTGGCCGCCCTGGTCCTCGGCACGCTGCTCCTGGACGTCTCGATGCAGTCCGGCATGGTCGCCAACCAGGCCCGGGTCTACGCCCTGCGTCCCGAGGCGCGCGGCAGGCTCAACACCGCCTACATGACCTGCGCCTATCTGGGCGGCAGCGCGGGTTCCTGGCTCGGGGTGCGGGTCTGGGAGCGGGCCGGCTGGGGCGGGGTGTGCGCACTCGTCGCGTTCCTGGCCGCCCTCGCCCTGGCCCGCCATCTGCCGGTCCTGCTCAGGCCCTCCGCCGGGACGGCACCGCGGCCCTCCGGGAAGGAGGCCCACGCTGCCCGCTCCGGGGAGGAGCGGGGCCCGGCGCTGTAGCGCGGGCCGCCTGCTTCCGCGCCGGCCGCCGTGCCGACTCATGGCGGAGCCCCGACGCGGTCGTCCCGAGACGTCCGGCCGGGGCAACGGCAAGGGCCCCGCCGCCCGGAGGCGACGGGGCCCTTGCCCACATGGGATGAGTGGAGATGGCGGGAATCGAACCCGCGTCCAACGGTGCAGAACCAGGGCTTCTCCGTGTGCAGTCCGCTTCGCTTTTCTCGGCCCCGGAGATCACGCGGACAAGTCTCCGACGGGCTCAGTCACTGTGTGGTTTCCCTCTTCACCCCGTGACCGGGCTGGAGGTTGAGTCCTCTAGCTGATGCCAGACTCCGGGCCGAGGACACTCCCGGGCTGACACTCCCTTTGAGTAGGAGGCTCGCTCGCGCTGCTTATCAGGCAGCGAGGGCGAAGGCCTGCTGGGAGGAATCGCGCTTGATGTTGGCGATTATTTTTTTCGGCCTGTGGTTTACGAGATCATGGCCGCTTCCTCGACACGCTTCCCCTGCTTCAACAACCGCTGTCGAAACCGATCATCCCCATGTTGACTTTTCAACCCCCTCCAGGAGGGGTCGCATGCACCGTCCTGCGGTGCTGGCGCCATGGTACGTGACCAACGCCGGTCGATGCCACCGTATTCCCGCCGGTCACCCGGCTGTGGCACCGGGTTCACCCCCGTCGGGCCACCCATGCGCCTCTTGCTGCAACGCCCGGGGGCGCCGGATCATTCCCGGCCGCCGCACGGGCCCTACAGCCGCTGCCGGCGCCGTGCCGCCGCCATCGCGCGCTGCGCCTCACGGCGGTCCTGCTTCTCGCGGAGGGCCTGCCGCTTGTCGTAGTCCTTCTTGCCCTTCGCCAGCGCGATCTCGACCTTGGCCCGGCCGTCCTTGAAGTACAGGGAGAGCGGCACGATCGTGTGCCCCGTCTCCTGGGACTTCGCCTCCAGCTTGTCGATCTCCGAGCGGTGCAGCAGCAGCTTCCGCTTGCGGCGGGCGCTGTGGTTGGTCCACGTGCCCTGGCTGTACTCGGGCACGTGCACGTTGTACAGCCACGCCTCGCCGCCGTCCATCTGCACGAAGCCGTCGGTCAGCGTGGCCCGTCCCTGGCGCAGCGACTTCACCTCTGTCCCCATCAGCACCAGACCGGCCTCGTAGGTGTCGAGGATGTGGTAGTCGTGCCGCGCCTTCTTGTTCTGCGCGATCAGCTTGCGCCCTTTTTCCCTAGCCATAGTGCCGCCCATTTTCGCACTGCACAGGGGTGGCCGTGCGCGGGCGAAGGGCGCGTGCCCGCCGTGCACTACCGCGTGCCCGCCGTGCCCTACGACGAGGCGCCCAGGCCCGTCAGGACCGTCTCGGCCCGCTCCATCGCGTCGCTGCCCGCCTCCAGGTCGGGGATGATGCCCCGGCCGTCCACGGCGTGGCCGCCGGGGGTGCGGTAGTGCCCGACCGTGAGTTCGGCGACGGAGCCGTCGGGCAGCCGGCTCGGCATCTGCACCGAGCCCTTGCCGAAGGTGCGCGAGCCCATGACGACCGCGCGGCCGCGGTCCTGGAGGGCCCCGGTGAGCAGTTCGGCGGCGCTCATCGTGCCGCCGTCGACGAGGGCGACCAGGGGGCGGGTGGTGTCGCCGCCGGGGTCGGCGTGCAGGGCGCGCTGCTCGCCGTCGACGTCGTAGGTGGCGACCAGGCCGCCGTCGAGGAAGACGGAGGCGGTGGTGACGGCCTCGGCGACCAGGCCGCCGGAGTTGCCGCGCAGGTCCAGGATGATCCCGGAGGCGGGCGGGGAGCGCCGTACGGCCGAACGGACCTCGTCGCCCACGCCCTTGGTGAAGGCGGAGATCTCGATGACGGTCACGTCGGAGGCCGGGTGCCGCACCGTGACCGGCTCCGTGGACAGACGGGCCCGGCGCAGGGTCGTGCTCCATGTGCGTGTGCCGCGCTGCAGGCCCAGGGTGACGGCGCTGCCGACGGAGGCGTGTTCCGCGTCGCCGCGCAGCAGGGAGACGACCTCGGTGACGGACAGGCCGTCCACCTTCCTGCCGTCGACGCTGCGCAGCCGGTCGCCCGCGCGGATGCCGGCGGCGGCCGCGGGCGAGCCCGCCCGGACCCTCGTCACCTCGATACGGCCGTCCCGCTCGCGCCGGGCCCGCAGCCCGACGCCGGTGTACCGGCCGTCCAGGGACTCCTGGAACTCCTCGTACTCGCCGCGGGAGTAGACGGCACCCCAGCGGTCGCCGCTGCGGCTGACCGCGCGTTCGGCGGCCTGCAAGGGGGACTTGCCGTCGGCCATGGCCTCGGCCGCCGCGCGTCTCACGTCCTCGTCCCGGCCGCCCGCGACGGCGGCCGTGGGACCGGTCTGCCTCGACTCGGTCTTCCGCTCGTGGTGGCCGGGCAGGGACCCCGTCACCGCACCGGCGGCGAGCACACCGACGAAAACCGCTGTCAGGGCGACCCCGGTACGGCCGCGTCGAGGCTGACAGAACAGGTCACGACCCGACATGGCGGTGAGTCTAGGACAAGGCCCCGGGACCGTACGGCCGGTCGGGTGTACGGCCCCGTTGGCATGCGTCACACCTTCAGGTACTTGCGCAACGCGAAGAACGCTGCCACCGCGGGCATCAGCACACTTGTCGCAAGGATGAGCGGCAGCTTGGTCAGGACCGCGTCCCAGCCGATGAAGTTGATCAGGTTCAGCTTCTCCGACAGCGCCAGACCGTTGTCGATGATGAAGTACCGCCCGATGATCAAAAAGCCGCAGGCGAGCACGCCGCCGATCAGTCCGGCGACCGCCGCCTCCATGATGAACGGCGCCTGGATGTAGAAGCCGGAGGCACCCACCAGGCGCATGATCCCGGTCTCCCGCCGGCGGCTGAACGCCGACACGCGCACGGTGTTGACGATCAGCATCAGCGCCACGACGAGCATCAGCGACATCACCGCGCGCGCGGCCCAGTTCATGCCGTTCAGCAGCCCGAAGAGGTTGTCCAGGATGCCCTTCTGGTCCTGCACGGACTGCACGCCGTCACGGCCGTTGAAGGCGCTCGCGATGACCTTGTACTGCTCCGGGTTCTTCAGCTTGATCCGGTACGACTCCTGCATCTGGTCCGGTGTGATGGTGTTGGCCAGCGGAGAGTCGCCGAACTGCTCCTTGTAGTGCTTGTAGGCCTCGTCCTGGGACTCGTAGGTGACCTTCTCGACCACCGACATCTTCTTCAGGTCGGTGAGGATCGCCTTCTTCTGGTCCTCGGTGACCGCGCCCTTGGCACAGTTGGGGTCGTTCTGGGCGTTGCTCTTGTTGCAGAGGAAGATCGAGACGTTGATCTTGTCGTACCAGTAGCCCTTCATCTGGTTGACCTGGTCGCTCATCAGGAGCGACCCGCCGAACAGGGCCAGCGACAGGGCGACGGAGACGATGACGGCGAAGGTCATCGTCAGATTGCGGCGGAGACCGACACTGATCTCCGACAGGACGAACTGGGCGCGCATGGCGTCTGGTCAAGCCTTTCCGTCGTGGACTTCGCTCAGTGCTGGTAGCCGTAGACGCCGCGTGCCTGGTCGCGGACGAGACGGCCCTTGTCCAGCTCGATGACGCGTTTGCGCATCTGGTCCACGATGTTCTGGTCGTGGGTCGCCATCACCACGGTGGTACCCGTCCGGTTGATGCGGTCGAGCAGCTTCATGATGCCCACGGAGGTCTGCGGGTCGAGGTTGCCGGTGGGCTCGTCGCAGATGAGCAGCTTGGGCCGGTTGACGAAGGCCCGCGCGATGGCGACGCGCTGCTGCTCACCACCGGACAGCTCGCCCGGCATCCGGTCCTCCTTGCCGCCGAGCCCGACGAGCTCGAGCACCTGCGGCACGGACTTGCGGATCTCGCCGCGCGACTTGCCGATGACCTCCTGCGCGAAGGCGACGTTCTCGGCCACCGTCTTGTTCGGCAGGAGCCGGAAGTCCTGGAAGACCGTCCCCAGCTGGCGGCGGATCTGCGGCACCTTCCAGTTGGAGATGCGGCCGAGGTCCTTGCCCAGGACGTGCACCTGCCCATGGGTGGCCCGCTCCTCGCGGAGGATCAGCCGCAGGAAGGTGGACTTTCCGGAGCCGGAGGACCCCACGAGGAACACGAACTCGCCCTTCTCCACCTCCAGGGACACATCCCTGAGGGCTGGACGGCTCTGCTTGGGGTAGACCTTGGAGACGTTGTCGAATCGGATCACGGATGCACCACGGGTCGCCGGGGGTAGATGAGCGTGACCTTACGCGAATCGGGTGGGGGTGCGCAGTCGCCGGTCGGCGTTGAGTGCGGGTTGTACATTTTTGTGCCGTGCGTGTACCGGGGCTCGCTCTCGGCTCAGCCACCCGCGCGCCGTTCGAGGGAACCTGGCATGGTGGACGGGGGAACATTCGTGTGTCTGTGAGCGTTTCTATGAACGGAACCGGTGCAAGGAGGGCGAGCGCATGACGTACGACCGGCTGGTGTGCGCGAACTGTGCGGCGCCCGTGAGCGAAGGCCGGTGCCCCGTGTGCCGTGCGAGCCGCGAACGGCTGCAGCAGGAGAACTTCTTCGCGGGGCTGAACCCGATGGCGCTGATCGCGCTGCTGGCGGTGCTGATCGCCGCGGTGGCGCTGCTGGCACACCAGACGGCGTAGAGCTCGCGTACGAATGCACACGAAGGGGCCCGGAGCCTGCCGCTCCGGGCCCCTTCGGCGTTCAGGACGCCCGTACGGCCCGTACCGGATGCACGGACCGCACGGACACCACTACCCTCGGTGCCGCTGTCAGGCAGCAGCGCCGCCGCGGCCCGCCATCACACGCGGCAGGACCCGGAAGGCGATGCCGCCGGCGATCATCGTCGCGGCACCGACCAGCAGGAACGTGGTCTGAGCGGCACCGGTCTCGGCGAGCTCCTGACCGTTGCCCTGCGGCGAGGTGTTCGAGACGGAGCCGGTGTCGGTGAGGGCCGAGGAGCCCTTCTCCTGCGGGACGGCGTTGTTGCCGCCGCCGTTGGGAACGGTGCCGCCCTGGCCGCCCTGACCGCCCTGACCGCCCTTGCCGCCACCCGGCTGGTCCTGGTCGTCACCCGGCTCCTCGCCCGGCTGGCTCGGGGTGTCGCCCGGCTCGCTCGGGACACCGGTGGGCTCCTCGGTGGGCTCCTCGGTGGGCTCCTGAGTCGGCTCCTCCGTGGGCTCCTCGGTGGGCTCCTCGCCGGGCTCCTCCGACGGAATCTCGGTGGGCTCCTCGGTGGGCTCCTCCGACGAGTCGCCGTCGCCCGGCTCCTCGTCGCCGTTGCCCTGCACCTCTGCCGTGAGGGTGAGGCTGCTCTTGCCGGCCTCCGCGCCGGCACCCAGCTCGAAGGCCGAGGCAGCGCCCGCGGCGGTCAGCGAGGCGCCGGCCGCGATCACGGCGCCGGCGGCAATGCGCGCGACACGAATCCGCGTCTTCTTCGTCATGTGGTTGCTACCCCCAGTAGCTGTTCATCCATGAGGCCGCGCTCGGGGCGGTGATCAACGGAGGTAGCCGAATGAGAGAGCCCCCCGGTTCACATGCGCCCCGAAGAACGCACGCCGCCGTTAACCCTTCCACATTTCAAAACGGCGTCAAGGCCGTTGCGCGCTCGATGTCCTGGTACGCGCTCTTTGCCGGAGGGTGTCGCCGCAAGTGTGACGCAAAACGCATGGACTTGGGCAGACAAAAGGCAACTACCGCATCCGGGGCGGCAGTTGCCTTGTCGACAAAACGCCTGTTTTCCCTCGCCGTTCCCACGGCGTCTGCTGCGTCTACTGCTTCTGCTGTTCCTGCTGCTTCTTCTGCTGTTCCTGCTGCTTGCGCCAGCGGATGCCGGCCTCGAGGAAGCCGTCGATCTCACCGTTGAACACGGCCTCGGGATTGCCGACTTCGTACTCGGTGCGCAGGTCCTTGACCATCTGGTACGGGTGCAGGACGTACGAACGCATCTGGTTGCCCCAGGAGTTGCCGCCGTCGCCCTTGAGCGCGTCCATCTTGGCCTGCTCCTCCTGCCGACGCAGCTCGAGCAGCTTGGCCTGCAGGACGTTCATCGCCGTGGCCTTGTTCTGGATCTGCGAGCGCTCGTTCTGGCAGGAGACGACGATGCCGGTGGGGATGTGGGTGATCCGCACGGCGGAGTCGGTGGTGTTGACGCCCTGGCCGCCGGGCCCGGAGGACCGGTAGACGTCGATGCGCAGATCGGACTCGTCGATCTCGACGTGGTCGGACTGCTCCACGACGGGCAGGACCTCGACACCGGCGAAGGAGGTCTGCCGGCGTCCCTGGTTGTCGAAGGGCGAGATCCGGACGAGCCGGTGGGTGCCCTGCTCGACGGAGAGGGTGCCGTAGGCGTACGGCGCCTGCACGACGAAGGTGGTCGACTTGATGCCGGCCTCCTCCGCGTACGAGGTCTCGTAGACCTCGGTCTTGTAGCCGTGCCGCTCGGCCCAGCGCAGGTACATGCGCTGCAGCCGCTCGGCGAAGTCGGCGGCGTCGACGCCACCCGCCTCGGCGCGGATGTTGACGAGCGCCTCGCGGGCGTCGTACTCACCGCTCAGAAGGGTCCGGACCTCCATCTCGTCCAGCGCCTTCTTGACCGCCGCGAGCTCCGCCTCGGCCTCGGACAGCCCGGCCGCGCCGGTGCCGTCCGCCGGGTCCGCACCCGCCTCCGCGTCCGGGGCGGCCTCCGCCTCCGGGCCGGCCGCCGGGTCCGCACCGTGCTCCGCGGCAGCCGCGGTGTCGTCCCGCCCGCCGGTCTCCGTCGCGGTGCCGGTGTCCCGGGTGCCGGCTCCCGGGCCGGGCTCCGGGGTGTCGGGTCCGGAGCGTGGGGTGCTCTCCGGCTCGCTCACAGCGTGCTCCAGTCGTGATCGGGATAGCGGTGCACGGGCGCCGACACGTCGTCGAGCGCCTGGCAGATCTCGTCAGGAAGACTAAGCGCCTCCGCCGACAGTGCCGCCGTGAGCTGCTGTGCGGTGCGGGCGCCGACGATCGGCGCGGTCACGCCGGGGCGGTCGCGGACCCAGGCGAGGGCGATCTGGAGCGGGGTCACCGCCAGTCCGTCCGCCGCCGTGGACACCGCGTCCACGATGCGGCTGGCGGTCTCGTCGAGGTACGGCTCGACGAAGGGAGCCAGATGCTCCGAGCCGCCCCGCGAGTCCGGCGGCGTCCCGTTGCGGTACTTGCCGGTCAGCACACCGCGGCCCAGCGGCGAGGAGGGCAGCAGGCCGATGCCCAGGTCGAGGGCGGCCGGCAGCACCTCGCGCTCGATGCCCCGCTGCAGCAGCGAGTACTCCATCTGCGCGCTCGCCAGCCGCGTCCGGGTGTCCGGTGCCGCGAGCTGCCAGGTCGCCGCCTTGGCCAGCTGCCAGCCGCAGAAGTTCGAGACCCCGGCGTAGCGCACCCGGCCGCTGCGCACGGCCAGGTCCAGCACCTGGAGGGTCTCCTCCAGCGGTGTGTAGGGGTCGTAGGCGTGGATGTGCCACACGTCGATGTAGTCCGTGCCGAGGCGGGCGAGCGAGGCGTCCAGCGCCGCCAGCAGATGGCCGCGGGAGCAGTCGAAGCGGCGGTCCGGGTCCGGGACGCTGCCCGCCTTGGTCGAGATGACCAGGTCACGGCGGGGCACCAGGCCGTCCATGAGCCGCCCGAGCAGGTACTCGGCTTCCCCGTCGCCGTACACGTCGGCCGTGTCGACGAGGGTGCCGCCCGCCTCCCAGAACACCTTCAACATGTCCGCGGCGTCGTGCTCGTCGGTGTCCCGGCCCCAGGTCAGGGTGCCGAGGCCGATGCGGGACACGCGCAGGCCCGTACGGCCGAGATACCTCTGCTCCATGGACGCCGAGATTACTGGCCGGAGTTGAGACATGGGTCGTCCGTGGGTGACCCGCTGTCCCGCCGGCCCGCGCTAGTGTTCCCGGAACAAGGGACGTTACTGATCGGTAAGGGGAACGGCATGCAGCTCGGGATCAACCTCGGCTACTGGGGTGCCGGGATGGACACGGACAATCTGGCCGTCGCACGGGAGGCGGACCGGCTCGGCTATGCCGTCTGCTGGGCGGCCGAGGCCTACGGCTCCGACGCGGCCACCGTGCTCGCCTGGGTCGCCGCGCAGACCGAGCGCATCGACGTCGGTTCGGCCATTTTCCAGATCCCCGCCCGGCAGCCCGCGATGACGGCGATGACGGCCGCCACGCTGGACTCGCTGTCCGGCGGTCGCTTCCGGCTCGGCCTCGGCGTCTCCGGTCCGCAGGTCTCCGAGGGCTGGTACGGCGTCAAGTTCGACAAGCCGCTGGCCCGCACCCGTGAGTACGTCGAGATCGTCCGCAAGGCGATGTCCCGCGAGCGGCTGACGTACGAGGGCGAGCACTGGACGCTGCCGCTGCCCGGCGGCCCGGGCAAGCCGATCAAGCTGACCGTGCACCCGCAGCGCGAGCGCATCCCGCTCTACATCGCCGCCATCGGACCGAAGAACCTGGAGCAGACCGGCGAGATCGCCGACGGCGCCCTGCTCGTCTTCCCCTCCGCCGACCACCTGGAGGAGACGGCGGTCAAGCACCTGCGGACGGGCCGCGCGAAGGCCGGCCTGACCATGGACGGCTTCGACGTCTGCCCGACCCTGCCGCTCGCCGTCGGCGACGACAAGGACGTGGCCCGGCTCGCCGACACCTTCCGTCCCTACACGGCGCTGTACGTCGGCGGCATGGGCAGCCGCGAGCAGAACTTCTACAACCGGCTCGCCTGCCGCATGGGCTACGAGAAGGCGGCGGCCGAGATCCAGGACAAGTACCTCTCGGGCGACAAGCGGGGCGCCGAGGCCGCCGTGCCGCAGGAGCTCATCGACCGGACCACGCTGCTCGGCTCCGTCGACCGGATCGCGGACCGCATGAAGGCGTACGCGGAGGCCGGTGTCACCACGCTGACCCTCGCCCCCGCCGGCCTCACCCTGGAGGAGCGGCTCGCCTCCCTCCGCGCCGGCGTCGAGGCCCTGGAGCGCGCGGGGCTGGCGTAGGCACGGACGGCACGAAGCGCACACAAAGCCCCGGCACGCCCGCAACGCCCTGCCGGCCGCGCCCGCCGGGCACGGAGGCCTTCCACGGCCGTGGTGGGGGCTCGGGGGCTCACCCCGCCACGGCCGTCACCGGGAACAACGCGCCCGCGCCCGCCCGGTCACGCCGGCACCGGACCGCCCGGCGCCCTCCGGACGCGGGCCCGGGGCCGGGCCACCGTCCGGACGGGCCGGGGCACTGCCCGGAGGGAGCCGACGACCGCGGGGGCTCCCGTGGCCGTGGGCCGGACCGTGCCCCGGCGGCTACAGCCAGCCCCGCTGTTTGAGCAGCCGGTACAGCAGCAGCTCCAGCAGCGCCATCAGCACGATCACCGCCGGGTACGACCAGGACCAGTGCAGCTCCGGCATGTGCGAGAAGTTCATGCCGTAGATCCCGGCGATCACCGTGGGAATCGCGGCCAGGGCCGCCCAGGCGGAGATCTTCCGCATGTCGTCGTTCTGCTGGACGGTGATCTGCGCCAGATGCGCCGACAGAATGTCCGAGACCGAACGGTCCAGGCTCTCCACGGACTCGTTGACCCGGGTCAGATGGTCGCTGACGTCCCGGAAGAAGGGCCGCGCCCTGTCGTCCACGAAGGGCACGGCCGGGGGGAGGACGCCCGAGCCCGTGCCGGTGCCGGCCAGACGGGACATCGGCAGGGCCAGCGGGCCCGTGGCCCGCCGGAACTCCGTGATCCGGCGTTTGAAGTCGTAGATGCGCGAGGCCATGGGCCGTGAGCCGCCCCGGTCCGGTGAGAAGACCTCCGTCTCCAGCTCCTCCAGGTCCGTCTGCAGCTCGGTGGCCACCCTCAGATAGTGGTCGACGGCGGAGTCGACGATCGCGTACAGCACGGAGGTGGGGCCCCGGCGGAGGAGCTCCGGCTCCTGCTCCAGCCGGCGTCGTACGGCCTCGGGCCCGTCGCTCTCGCCGTGGCGCACCGTCACCGCGAACGCGTCGCCCAGGAAGACCATGATCTCGCCGGTGGCGAGGGCGTCACGGCGCGGCTCGTGGATCACGGACTTGAGCACCACGAACAGCGAGTCGTCGTAGACCTCCAGCTTGGGGCGCTGATGGGCCTTCAGGGCGTCCTCGACCGCCAGCGGATGCAGCGAGAGCTCCTCGGCGACCAGACCGAACTCCTGCTCGTCCGGCTCGTACAGCTCCACCCGGACGAACCCCCCGACGGCCCGCGCCTCGGCCAGCGCACCGGAGAAGTCCCCGGGGCCCGGGGCGCGGCGGCCGTCGCGGTAGACGGCGCAGTCGACGATCAACGGGCCCCTCCGGGCGCGCCGAGCGGGAACCGGGCCTGCACATCCGCCTCCAGTCCTCGGGGAAACCGGGCCGGTCCGGCCTCCCGCACCGCCCGGGAGAAGTTCCCCGTGCCGTCCGGGAGAGGTCCTTCGGACCGTCCGGAAGAGATGTCGAGGAATGTGTTCCCCTTTCGGCCCGGGCCACCGCCCGGACCGTTTGTGCGCCTACCCTGGCCGCATGCCCACGCTGATCCTTGTCAGGCACGGACGTTCCACCGCGAACACCGCCGGACTGCTGGCCGGCCGGACTCCCGGGATCGCCCTGGACGAACGCGGTGCCGCACAGGCCGCGGCGCTGCCCGGGCGGCTCGAGGGGCTGCCGGTCGCCGAGGTCGTCACCAGTCCGCTGCAGCGCTGCCGGGAGACGGTACGGCCGCTGCTCAAGGCCCGGCCGGAGCTGACGGCGCACGTCGACGAACGCATCGGGGAGTGCGACTACGGCGACTGGTCCGGCCGCAAGCTCGCCGAGCTCAAGGACGAGCCGATGATGGAGGTGGTGCAGGCGTACCCCTCGGCGGCGGCGTTCCCCGGCGGCGAGTCCCTGCGTGCGATGCAGGCACGCGCCGTCGAGGCGGTGTGCGAGTGGAACGCGCGCGTGGAGCGCGACCACGGGGCCGACGCGGTCTATCTGATGTGCTCGCACGGCGACATCATCAAGTCCCTCGTCGCGGACGCGCTCGGCCTGCACCTGGACCTCTTCCAGAGGATCTCGGTCGAACCGTGTTCCGTCACCGCGATCCGCTACACCCGGATGCGCCCCTTTCTGGTCAGGCTCGGGGACACCGGGGACTTCGCGTCCCTGGTGCCGCGCGAGGAGCCCGCGGACGGCGACGCACCCGTCGGGGGCGGCGCGGGCGCCCCGTGATCGTCGGCCGCAGTAGGGTGAAGCGGTCGCCGACGTGCCGACCGGGTCGATGCGCCGATCCCGTCGGCTCTCCCGATTCCGCCATCCACACGATTCCCTTGGAGACAGGACGTGTCCCGTCAGGTGTTCCTCTACGACCCCCCGGACCGCTTCGTGGCCGGGACGGTCGGACTGCCCGGGCGCCGTACGTTCTTCCTCCAGGCCTCCGCCGGCTCACGGGTGACCAGCGTGGCCCTGGAGAAGACCCAGGTCGCCGCGCTCGCCGAGCGCATGGAAGAACTGCTCGACGAGGTGGTGCGCCGCAGCGGCGGCAGTGCCGCCGTGCCCGCCGTGGCGCCCGCCGAGATCGCCGACACCGACCCGCTGCAGACCCCCATCGAGGAGGAGTTCCGGGTCGGCACCATGGCACTTGCCTGGGACGGAGAGGACCAGCGTCTGATCGTCGAGGCGCAGGCGCTCGTCGAGATCGACGTGGAGTCCGAGGAGGATCTCGCCGAGGCCGAGGAACGGCTGCTGCAGGACGAGGAGAACGGCCCCCCGGTGCTGCGGGTCCGGCTCACCGGCGCGCAGGCGCGGGCGTTCGCCAAGCGTGCCATGGACGTCGTCAACGCCGGACGGCCGCCGTGCCCGCTGTGCAGTCTCCCGCTCGACCCGGAGGGACATGTATGTCCGCGCCAGAACGGATACCGCCGCGGAGCGTGACGCCCGGGGAGGCGTCCACCGAGCTGCTCGCCCGGGGCGAGCTGACCGTGCGCGGCCGGATCCGCGAGGCCTCCAACGCGGCGCTGCTGTGCACGGTCGCGTACGACGGCCAGGAGGCGTCCTGCATCTACAAGCCGGTCGCGGGGGAGCGCCCGCTGTGGGACTTCCCCGACGGCACGCTCGCCGCGCGCGAGGTGGCCGCGTACGAGGTCTCCGAGGCGACCGGCTGGGGTCTGGTGCCGCCCACCGTGCTGCGCGACGGCCCGTACGGCGAGGGCATGGTGCAGCTGTGGGTCGAGGCGACCGCCGACGGCGGGCTGCTCGCGCTGCTGGACGCCGAGGAGCCGGAACCGGGCTGGAAGGCGATCGGCTTCGCCGAGGTCGGCCAGGGCCGTACCGCGCTGCTGGTGCACGCCGACGACGAACGGCTGCGCCGGCTGGCCGTCCTGGACGCCGTGATCAACAACGCCGACCGCAAGGGCGGCCATCTGCTGCCCACCGCCGACGGGAACCTGTACGGCATCGACCACGGCGTCACCTTCAACGTCGAGAACAAGCTGCGCACCCTGCTGTGGGGCTGGGCGGGCGAACCGCTTCCGCCGGAGACCCTGGAGGTCCTCGGACTCCTCGAGGAGGCCCTCGCCGACGGCGCCCCCCTCGCCACCCGTCTGGCCTCCCTGATCACCCCGGCCGAACTCGAGGCCACACGCGCACGCGTGCGCACCCTTCTCACCACCGGCACCCACCCGGAGCCCGCCGGGAACTGGCCGGCGATCCCCTGGCCACCGATATAGGCCGGCCGGTGCGGCCCGGTCGGTACGGGCCTGCCGGCGCAGGCCGGTCATCGGCGTGGTGCGGCCGTCGCACCGGCCGGGCGCCGCACCACGCCGATGACCGGCCGATGCGACGGCGGCGGGCACGGACCGCCGCCCGCCGGAAGCGGGCGGAGGCACACCCGGCCGAATCGCGCAAGAGCGCTTTTCCGGTCATCCGGCCCGATCCGGTTCGTGTACGGGACCGCGGTCCGGTTACGCTCATGACATGCATGCCTGGCCCGCTTCCGAGGTCCCCGCCCTGCCGGGCCGGGGCCGCGACCTGAGGATCCACGACACCGCGACCGGGGGCCTGGTCACCCTCCAGCCCGGTCCCGTCGCCCGCATCTACGTCTGCGGCATCACCCCGTACGACGCGACCCACATGGGGCACGCGGCGACCTACAACGCGTTCGACCTCGTGCAGCGCGTGTGGCTCGACACCAAGCGGCAGGTCCACTACGTCCAGAACGTGACCGACGTCGACGATCCCCTGCTGGAGCGGGCCCAGCGCGACAACGTCGACTGGGTGCGGCTGGCCGAGCGGGAGACGGCCCTGTTCCGTGAGGACATGACCGCTCTGCGCATGCTGCCGCCCCGGCACTACGTCGGCGCCGTGGAGGCGATACCCGGCATCGTCCCGCTGGTCGAGCGGCTGCGGGACCTGGGCGCGGCGTACGAGCTCGAGGGGGACGTGTACTTCTCCGTCGAGTCCGACCCCCATTTCGGCAAGGTCTCCCACCTGGACGCCGAAACGATGCGTCTGCTGTCCGCCGAGCGGGGCGGCGACCCCGACCGTCCCGGCAAGAAGAACCCCCTCGACCCGGTCCTGTGGCTGGCCGCCCGGGACGGGGAGCCCAGCTGGGACGGCGGCTCCCTCGGCCGGGGCCGGCCCGGCTGGCACATCGAGTGCGTGGCGATCGCCCTGAAGCACCTCGGCATGGGCTTCGACATCCAGGGCGGAGGCTCCGACCTCGCCTTCCCGCACCACGAGATGGGCGCCTCGCACGCCCAGGTGCTCACCGGCGAGTTCCCGATGGCCAAGGCCTATGTGCACGCCGGCATGGTCGCCCTCGACGGCGAGAAGATGTCCAAGTCCAAGGGCAATCTGGTCTTCGTGTCGCAGCTGCGGCGCGACGGCGTGGACCCGGCCGCCATCCGGCTCGCCCTCCTCGCCCACCACTACCGCTCCGACTGGGAGTGGACCGACCAGGTCCTCCAGGACGCCGTGGCCCGTCTGGGCCGCTGGCGCTCGGCCGTCTCCCGGCCCGACGGCCCGCCCGCCGACGCGCTGCTCGAGGAGATCCGCGAGGCCCTCGCGGACGATCTGAACGCCCCCGCGGCGCTCGCCGCGGTCGACCGCTGGGTGGCCCTCCAGCAGGAGCGGGGAGGCGACGACACCGGCGCCCCCGGCCTGGTCTCGCGCGCCGTGGACGCCCTGCTGGGCGTGGCTCTCTGAGCCGGGCGCCGGACACCGCATCGGACGCCGGAAGGGGGCGGTGCGCGCGATGCGCACCGCCCCCGGGCCGTTCACTCCTCCGACGAGTCCGTGCCGTCCTTACCGCCCTTGTCGTCCGTGCCGCCGGTGTCCTCCGCGCCGCCTTCGGCATCCGTGCCGTCCACGGCGCCGGTCCCCGGCCCCGACGGCCGTGCACGGCCTCCGGGCCCCTCCCGCCGGTACGAGCCGCCCTCGGCGCCGTCCGCCGCGGTGGACCCGCCCGATGCGCCGCTGCGGTCCCGGCGCCGCAGATACCGCTCGAACTCGCGGGCGATCGCCTCGCCCGACGCCTCGGGCAGCTCCGCGGTGTCCCGGGCCTCCTCCAGCGTCTGCACGTACTCCGCGACCTCGCTGTCCTCGGCGGCGAGCTGGTCCACCCCGACCTGCCACGCCCGTGCGTCCTCCGGCAGCTCGCCCAGCGGAATGCGCAGGTCGAGCAGGTCCTCCAGCCGGTTGAGCAGGGCCAGGGTGGCCTTCGGGTTCGGCGGCTGCGAGACGTAGTGCGGCACCGCCGCCCACAGCGAGACCGCCGGGACACCGGCGTGCGTGCAGGCCTCCTGCAGCACGCCCACGATGCCCGTCGGCCCCTCGTACTTGCTCTCCTCCAGATCCATCCGACGGGCCAGATCCGGATCCGACGTGGTCCCGCTGATCGGCACCGGACGGGTGTGGGGGGTGTCGCCGAGCAGCGCTCCCAGGAGGACCACCAGCTCCACGCCGAGTTCATGGGCGAAGCCGAGCAGCTCGTTGCAGAACGAGCGCCAGCGCATGGACGGCTCGATGCCGTGGACCAGCACCAGGTCGCGCGGCTTGTCCCCCTCGGCCCGGACCACCGACAGCCTCGTCGTCGGCCAGGTGATCCTGCGGGTGCCGCCGTCGATGAACACCGTGGGGCGGTTCACCTGGAAGTCGTAGTAGTCCTCGGCGTCCAGCGCCGCGAACACCTCGCCCTTCCACTCCCTGTTCAGGTGCGCGACCGCGGCGGAGGCGGCGTCGCCGGCATCGTTCCAGCCCTCGAACGCGGCCACCATGACCGGGTCGATCAGCTCGGGAACCCCCTCGAGCTCGATCACCCAGTGCCTCCTTCCGACGTGCCCTCGCCTGACCCACCAACCTTACGGCGTACGGCGGTGACGCTCGCAGCCCCCTTGCACGGGGGAGTGAACGGATGACTGCCCCGTTCCCCGTGAGCGAACACCCCGGGAGCGCCGTCGAAGCGGACAGGAGCGCCGTCGCAGCGAAGAGCGCGGCGCAGCCGCTGCTCGGCGCTCGCGATGTGCACGGTCGCCCAGGAGCGCGCCGCCTCCGCGTCCCGGTCGCGCAGCGCCCCGAGAATCGCGCGGTGCTCGTGCAGGGTGCGGGCCACCGCGCCCTCCTGGAGCACGACGCGCCAGATCCGGGTCCGGGCGGCGGGCCCGGACAGCACGTCGAGCAGGGAGCAGAGCACCGGGTTGCCCGAGCCCTGCGCGATGCCCCGGTGGAACTCCAGGTCGCAGGCGACCAGCTCCTCCACCGGGGGCGCGTCGCCGAGCGCGTCCAGCCGGGCCTCGAGCGCGTCCAGTTGCCTCTCGTCGAGACGCGTGGCCGCCATCGCGGTCGCGGCCGGTTCCAGGATGCGGCGCACCGCCAGGAACTCCGGCGCCGTCTCGTCGCGGTGGAAGTCGGCGACGAAGCCCACGGCCTCCAGCAGCAGGTGCGGGTCCAGGCTGGTGACGTAGGTGCCGTCCCCCTGCCGCACGTCCAGGATCCGGATCAGCGACAGCGCGCGCACCGCCTCCCGCAGGGAGTTGCGCGACAGGCCCAGTTCCGCGGCGAGTTCGCTCTCCTTGGGCAGCCGGTCGCCGGGGCGCAGCACGCCGGAGACGATCATGTTCTTGATCTTCTCGATCGCCTCGTCGGTCACCGCCATGCCGGGCCTCCCGGTCGCTCAGACATCGGATGTCTGAGCACATTATGGGGGCGCGGAAGAAGGACAAGACAGGCGTTGCGGGCAAGGAGGACGACGGGGACGCCGGGGGAGAGGAAGACGGGACGGCGGGGCGGCGGGCCGGTCCCCGTGCGCCGGGAGCCGGCCGCCGCCCCGCCGGCGGTCACTTCGCCTCGAGCAGCTTCCGCACCTTCGCCCGGATCTCGTCCGTGGCCAGACCGCGGATGGTCAGCGTCGTCCGCCGGCGCAGCACGTCCTCCGGGGTCTCGGCCCACTCGTGGTCGCGGGCCCAGACGACCTGCGCCCAGATCTCCGGGGCGTCCGGGTGGATCCGCTCGCCCAGCTCCGGGTTCTCGTTCGCCAGCCGGGCGATGTCGAAGGCCAGCGACCCGTAGTGGGTGGCCAGGTGCCGGGCGGTGTCGGCGGCCATGCGCGGACCGGGCGCCGGACGGTCCGCCAGCAGCCGGTGGGCGACCGCGCGCGGGTGGGAGATGCCCGGCAGCGGCAGCTTCTTCGGCAGCGAGGAGACCGGCTCGAAGTCCTCGCCCAGCGGGGCGCCCGGCAGCGTCTGGAGCTTCTTCATCACCGTGCGGCCGATGTGCCGGAAGGTCGTCCACTTGCCGCCCGCCACCGACAGCATGCCGCCCCTGCCCTCGGTCACCACCGTCTCGCGCCTGGCCTTGGCGGTGTCGCCGGGCCCGCCCGGCAGCACCCGCAGACCGGCGAAGGCGTAGGTGATCAGGCCGCGGTCGAGCTGCTGGTCGCGCAGGGAGAACGAGGCCTCGTCGAGTATCTGGGCGACGTCCTTGTCGTTGACCGCGACCTTCGCCGGATCGCCCTCGTACTCCTCGTCGGTCGTGCCGAGCAGCAGCATGTCCTCCCAGGGGAGGGCGAAGGTGATGCGGTACTTGTCGATCGGGGTGGCCAGCGCCGCCCGCCACGGCGAGGTGCGCTTGAGGACCAGGTGCGCGCCCTTGGACAGACGGATGGACGGCGCCGCGTTCGGGTCCTCCATCCTGCGCAGACGGTCCACCCACGGTCCGGTCGCGTTCAGCACCAGCCGGGCGTTCACCCCGAACTCGTCGCCGGAGATCCGGTCCTTCAGCTCCGCGCCGGTGACCCGGCCCCGGGTGAAGCGCAGCCCGGTCACCTCGGCGTGGTTGAGGACGACCGCGCCCGACTCGACGGCCGCGCGGACCGTCATCAGCGCCAGGCGCGCGTCGTTCATCTGGGCGTCGCCGTAGACGGCCACGGCCTTGAGGTTCTCGGTGCGCAGCTCGGGCACGTCCCGCACGGCCTTCGCCGGGCTGAGCAGACGGCCCACGCCGTCGCCGAAGGCGGACAGCGCGGAGTAGGCGAACACACCGGCCCCGAGCTTCGCCGCGCCGTGCGGCCCGCCCTTGTACACGGGGAGGTAGAAGGTGAGCGGATTCGTCAGGTGGGGGGCCACCTGGCGGGAGACCGCACGGCGCTCGAAGTGGTTCTCCGCCACCAGCTTCACCGCACCCGTCTGCAGATAGCGCAGACCGCCGTGGAGCAGCTTGGAGGAGGCGGAGGAGGTGGCGCCGGCGAAGTCGCCGGCGTCGACCAGAGCCACCCTGAGACCGGACTGCGCGGCGTGCCAGGCGGTGGAGATGCCCAGGATGCCGCCGCCGATCACGAGGAGGTCGTACGTCGCCTTGGAGAGCTGCTCCCGGGTCTCGGCGCGGCTCGGATTCGGGCCGTGGGCCGGGCGCGTCCCCAGGGCAGGTACGGTCTGCAGGGTGGACCGACTGGTCATCGCGGTTTCTACTCCTCGTTCTCGAGCCAGCCCATGGTCCGTTCGACGGCCTTGAGCCAGTTCCTGTACTCGCGGTCGCGGGTCTCCGCGTCCATACGGGGGGTCCACTCGGCGGCCCGGCGCCAGTTGGCGCGCAGGTCGTCGGTGCTGTTCCAGAAGCCGACGGCGAGACCGGCGGCGTAGGCGGCGCCGAGGCAGGTGGTCTCGGCGACCATCGGGCGCACCACGGGGGCGTCCAGGAAGTCCGCCAGGGTCTGCATCAGCAGGTTGTTGGAGGTCATGCCGCCGTCGACCTTGAGGGCGGTGAGCTCCACCCCGGAGTCCTTGGTCATGGCGTCGGCGATCTCCCGCGTCTGCCAGGCGGTGGCCTCCAGGACGGCGCGCGCGAGGTGCGCCTTGGTGACGTACCGGGTCAGGCCGGCGATCACACCGCGGGCGTCGGAGCGCCAGTACGGGGCGAACAGGCCGGAGAAGGCCGGCACGAAGTAGGCGCCGCCGTTGTCCTCGACCGAGAGCGCCAGCGTCTCGATCTCGGCGGCGGTGGAGATCAGGCCCATCTGGTCGCGCATCCACTGCACCAGTGAGCCGGTGACGGCGATCGAGCCCTCCAGGGCGTAGACCGGCTTGTCGTCGCCGATCCGGTAGCCGACGGTGGTCAGCAGCCCGCTGTAGGAGTTGATGATCCTGTCACCGGTGTTCATCACCATGAAGGTGCCGGTGCCGTACGTCGACTTGGCCTCGCCCTCCGAGAAGCAGGTCTGGCCGAACAGGGCCGCCTGCTGGTCGCCGAGGGCGGAGGCGACCGGGATGCCGCCGAGCAGCTCGCCCAGCCTGCCGCCCCTGATCTCGCCGTAGACCTCGGCGGAGGAGCGGATCTCGGGCAGGATCTGCGGCGGCACGCCGATCGACTGGCAGATCCTCGGGTCCCACTCCATGGTGTGGAGGTTCATCAGCAGGGTGCGGGAGGCGTTGGTGACGTCGGTGACGTGTCTGCCGCCGTTCGGGCCGCCCGTCAGGTTCCAGACGACCCAGGTGTCCATGGTGCCGAAGAGCAGGTCGCCCGCCTCGGCGCGCTCGCGCAGGCCCTCGACGTTGTCGAGCAGCCAGCGGACCTTGGGGCCGGCGAAGTAGGAGGCGAGGGGAAGGCCGGTCTCGCGGCGGAAGCGGTCCTGGCCGACATTGCGGCCGAGTTCCTTGCACAGGGCGTCGGTGCGGGTGTCCTGCCAGACGATGGCGTTGTGGACGGGCTCACCGGTGTTCCTGTCCCACAGCACGGTGGTCTCGCGCTGGTTGGTGATGCCGATGGCCTTGATGCCGTCGCGGGTGATGCCGGCCTTCCGGATGGCTCCGGCGACGACCTCCTGGACGTTGGCCCAGATCTCGGTGGCGTCGTGTTCGACCCAGCCCGGCCTGGGGAAGATCTGCTCGTGCTCCTTCTGGTCGACGGAGACGATCCGTCCGTCCCGGTCGAAGACGATGCAGCGGGAGGAGGTGGTGCCCTGGTCGATGGCCGCGATGAACGGTCCCTGGCCGTGGGATGCGATGCCGGCGGGACGGGCGTCGGTCACTGTGTGCTCCTGGGGTCCGTGGTCGATGGGGCGGTGGTCGGGGCGAGTGCGGTGCGACGAAGCGGGCTGAAGGGGAGGAAGGAGGGGAGTGCCGGGCTCATCAGGCGAAGGCCACGTTGTGCAGGCCCGCGGCGACGGCGCCGCCGATGAGCGGGCCGACCACCGGCACCCAGGCGTAGCTCCAGTCGGAGCCGCCCTTGTTGGGCAGGGGGAGCAGGGCGTGGACGATGCGGGGGCCGAGGTCGCGGGCGGGGTTGATCGCGTAGCCCGTGGGGCCGCCGAGGGACAGACCGATGGAGACGACGACGAGCGCGGTGATCAGGCCCCCGAGGACGCCGAGGCCGTTGCCCTGGTCGTTCAGGCCCTGGGTGAGGACCGCGAGGATCAGCACGGCCGTGCCGACGATCTCGGTGGCGAGGTTCTGCACCGCGTTGCGGATCTCGGGACCGGTGGAGAAGATGCCGAGGACCGGGCCGGCGCCCTTCTCCCGGGCCTCGACCGCCTGGGCGGCGGTGGCCTGGGCGCCCGGACCGCCGACGATCTCCCGGTCGGTGAGGTGGGCCCGGAACTGGCCGTAGTAGGCGACCCAGACCAGGGCCGCGCCGATCATGGCGCCGAGCAGCTGGCCGGCGACATAGACGGGAACGTCCGCCCAGCCGCCGTTGCTGATGGCGAGGGCGAGCGTCACGGCCGGGTTGAGGTGGGCACCGGAGACCGGGCCCGAGACGTACACCGCCGTCATCACGGCAAAGCCCCACCCGAAGGCGATGGCGAGCCAGCCGGCGTTGCGGGCCTTGGAGGCCTTCAGGGTCACGGCGGCGCAGACCCCGCCGCCGAGCAGGATGAGTACGGCGGTACCGATGGTCTCGCCGATGAAGATGTCGGAGCTGGACACCCGAGACTCCTTCACGTCCTTCGTCCGGGGGAGCCGACCCCGGATCCCACGGGCTCTGGCGCCCTCGGGGGATGAGAGCGATGACCGGCCCTGGCGTTGTCGCACTCTAGCGCGTATTGCCAAAAGATGTTCGACAATGCCGACCGTTGGACGGGAGTCTCGCCCTGCCGTCAGGCGGGCGTCAAGGGTTCTGCTGTCGAAAATGTGATCGTTATGAGACGGGAGTGACAGGGCCCGCCGCGGACATGCGACAGGCCGGCGCGCCGCGGCGCACCGGCCTGTGCGAGAGGCGCCGGCACGGAGTCCGGCGGGGTCGGGTCCGGCAGGGACGGGGGTACGACGCTCAGAACCGCCGGGCGCCCAGGTCCCGCGAGACGGCACGGGCGCAGTCCCGCACCGCCGCGATGAGCTCGGGGCGCAGCTCGCCCCGGGGGCACACCCGCTCCACGGCGCCGGTGATGCCGACCGCGCCGACCGGCATCCGCCGCCGGTCGTGGATGGGGGCGGCGATGGAGGCCACGCCCTCCCAGGTCTCCTCCACGTCGGAGGCGTAGCCCCGTGCGCGTGTGAGGTCGAGGATGCGCTCGAAGCCCTCCAGGTCGCACACGGTGCGGTCCGTGAACGCCTTGCGGTCGGCCTCGACCGCCTCGCTGTGCGCCACGGGGTCGTAGGCCGACAGCACCTTGCCCAGGGCCGTGGAGTGCAGCGGCTGCATCGCACCGATCTCCAGCACCTGCCGGCTGTCGTCGGGGCGGAAGACGTGGTGCACGATCAGCACGCCGTGGTGGTGCAGCACGCCCAGGTAGACGCTCTCCCCGCTGGAGCGGGCCAGGTCGTCCGTCCAGACCAGGGCGCGCGCCCGCAGCTCGTGCACATCGAGATAGGTGGTGCCCAGGCGCAGCAGCTCCGCGCCCAGCTGATAGCGTCCGGAGGCCTCGTCCTGCTCGACGAAGCCCTCCTGCTGCAGGGTGCGCAGTATGCCGTGGGCGGTGCCCTTGGCGAGGCCCAGCGCGGAGGCGATGTCCGACAGGCCCAGCCGCCGCTCGCCGCCCGCCAGCAGTCGCAGCATCGCGGCCGCCCGCTCGAGCGACTGGATGTTCCGTGCCATCGCCGTCCTGCCTCCGTCCCTCCGACCGTCGGCGGACGACTCCCGCGCCGCCCGTTCGGCAATGCCGAACACTACCGGTCCATGCCGACTCACTGCCAATGGGTGGCCGATGCCTGTTGCACGGCCCGCTCCCCAGGATGACCCGCCGGCCATCCTCGTCCGCTTGGTGGACGCCCGGTTCGCCGGGGTCCGGTCCCGGCTAGGCTGACGACGTGCGCCCCCTCGGGGAGCTGTGCGCCCCGTTCCCAGGAACCCGGCGCTCCGCCTCCGGGGAAGGGGCGCAAAGCCGACAGCCGTCGCACCCGAGGGAGCCTCTTCATGGCCTCGTTGCCGCTGACCTCTTCCGCCGACGCCCAGGCCCGCGTGGCCGCTCTCCGCGAAGCACTCGCCACCCGTGTGGTGGTCGCCGACGGAGCGATGGGAACCATGCTCCAGGCCCAGGAGCCGACGCTCGAGGACTTCCAGAACCTCGAGGGCTGCAACGAGATCCTCAACCTCACCCGGCCGGACATCGTCCGCTCGGTCCACGCCGCCTACCTGGAGGTGGGCGTGGACTGCGTGGAGACCAACACCTTCGGCGCCAACCTCACCGCCCTGGCCGAGTACGACATCGCCCACCGCATCGCCGAGCTGTCCGAGGCGGGCGCCCGGATAGCCCGCGAGACGGCGGACGAGTTCACCGGCCGGGACGGCCGGCCCCGCTGGGTCCTCGGCTCGATGGGCCCCGGCACCAAGCTGCCCACCCTCGGGCACACCACGTTCACCGCCCTCCGCGACGCCTACCAGCAGAACGCCGAGGGCCTGCTCGCGGGCGGCGCGGACGCCCTGCTGGTGGAGACCACGCAGGATCTGCTGCAGACCAAGGCCGCGGTGATCGCCGCCCGCCGCGCGATGGGGGCCGCCGGCCACGAGGTGCCGCTGATCGTGTCGGTGACCGTGGAGACCACCGGGACGATGCTGCTCGGCTCGGAGATCGGCGCGGCGCTCACCGCGCTGGAGCCGCTGGGCATCGACATGATCGGCCTCAACTGCGCGACCGGCCCGGCCGAGATGAGCGAGCATCTGCGCTACCTGTCCCGGCACGCGCGCGTCCCGCTGTCCTGCATGCCGAACGCCGGGCTGCCCGTCCTCACCAAGGACGGGGCGCACTACCCGCTGACCGCGCCGGAGCTGGCGGACGCCCAGGGGCACTTCGTCCGTGACTACGGCCTGTCCCTGGTGGGCGGCTGCTGCGGCACGACGCCGGAGCATCTGCGCCAGGTGGTGGAGCGGGTGCGGGACCTGACGCCGGCACGGCGCGACCCGCGCCCCGAGCCGGGTGCGGCCTCCCTGTACCAGAGCGTCCCGTTCCGGCAGGACACCTCCTACCTGGCGATCGGCGAGCGGACGAACGCCAACGGGTCGAAGAAGTTCCGCGAGGCCATGCTGGAGGGCCGCTGGGACGACTGCGTGGAGATGGCACGGGAGCAGATCCGCGAGGGCGCGCACATGCTCGACCTGTGCGTGGACTACGTCGGCCGGGACGGCGTCGCGGACATGCGGGAGCTGGCCGGCCGTCTGGCCACCGCGTCGACGCTGCCGATCGTGCTGGACTCCACCGAGGTCGACGTCATCCGGGCCGGCCTGGAGATGCTGGGCGGCCGTGCGGTGATCAACTCGGTGAACTACGAGGACGGCGACGGCCCGGAGTCGCGGTTCGCGCGGATCACCGCGCTGGCCCGCGAGCACGGCGCGGCGCTGATCGCGCTGACCATCGACGAGGAGGGCCAGGCCCGGACCGCCGAGAAGAAGGTGGAGATCGCCGAGCGGCTGATCGCCGACCTGACCGGCAACTGGGGCATCCGTGAGGAGGACATCCTCATCGACTGCCTGACCTTCACCATCTGCACCGGCCAGGAGGAGTCCCGCAAGGACGGCATGGCCACCATCGAGGCCATCCGCGAGCTGAAGCGGCGGCACCCGCGCGTGCAGACCACCCTCGGCCTGTCCAACATCTCCTTCGGCCTGAACCCGGCCGCCCGGATCCTGCTGAACTCCGTCTTCCTGGACGAGTGCGTCAAGGCGGGCCTGGACTCGGCGATCGTGCACGCCGCCAAGATCCTGCCGATCTCCCGCTTCGACGAGGAGCAGGTGCGCACGGCCCTGGACCTGATCTACGACCGCAGGTCCGAGGGCTACGACCCGCTGCAGAAGCTGATGCAGCTGTTCGAGGGCACCACGGCGAAGTCGCTGAAGGCGAGCAAGGCGGAGGAGCTGGCCGCGCTGCCGCTGGAGGAACGGCTGAAGCGGCGGATCATCGACGGCGAGCGCAACGGCCTGGAGCAGGACCTGGACGAGGCCCTGAGGACCCGCAAGGCCCTGGACATCGTCAACGACACCCTGCTGGACGGCATGAAGGTGGTCGGCGACCTGTTCGGCTCCGGACGGATGCAGCTGCCGTTCGTGCTGCAGTCCGCCGAGGTGATGAAGGCGGCCGTCGCCCACCTCGAGCCGCACATGGAGAAGACCGACGAGGCCGGCAAGGGCACGATCGTGCTGGCCACCGTGCGCGGCGACGTGCACGACATCGGCAAGAACCTCGTCGACATCATCCTGTCCAACAACGGCTACAACGTGATCAACCTGGGCATCAAGCAGCCGGTCTCGGCGATCCTGGAGGCCGCCGAGAAGCACAGGGCCGATGTGATCGGCATGTCCGGGCTGCTGGTGAAGTCCACGGTGGTCATGAAGGAAAACCTGGAGGAGCTCAACGCCCGCGGTCTGGCGACGACCTACCCGGTGATCCTCGGCGGAGCGGCTCTGACCAGGGCGTACGTCGAGCAGGACCTGTACGAGCTGTACGAGGGCGAGGTCCGCTACGCCCGGGACGCCTTCGAGGGCCTGAAGCTGATGGACGCGCTGATCGGCGTCAAGCGGGGCGTGCCGGGGGCGAAGCTGCCGGAACTCCGGCGGCGCCGGGTGCGGGCGTCGGCGGTGGAGACCGACCGGCTCCCGGAGGAGGGGCACGTCCGCTCGGACGTCGCCACGGACAACCCGGTCCCGGCCCCGCCGTTCTGGGGCACCCGGGTGGTCAAGGGCATCCAGCTCAAGGAGTACGCGTCCTGGCTGGACGAGAACGCGCTGTTCAAGGGCCAGTGGGGGCTGAAGCAGGCCCGCACCGGCGACGGGCCGACGTACGAGGAACTGGTCGAGACCGAGGGCCGCCCCCGGCTGCGCGGCCTGCTGGACCGGCTGCAGACGGACAACCTGCTCGAGGCCGCGGTGGTCTACGGCTACTTCCCCTGCGTCTCCAAGGACGACGACCTGATCGTCCTGGACGAGGAGGGCAACGAGCGCACCCGGTTCACCTTCCCGCGCCAGCGCCGGGGCCGGCGGCTGTGCCTGGCCGACTTCTTCCGCCCGGAGGAGTCGGGCGAGACGGACGTGGTGGGCTTCCAGGTGGTCACCGTCGGCTCGAGGATCGGCGAGGAGACCGCCCGCCTGTTCGCGGCCGACGCCTACCGCGACTACCTGGAGCTGCACGGCCTGTCCGTGCAGCTGACCGAGGCCCTGGCCGAGTACTGGCACGCGCGCGTCCGCGCCGAGCTGGGCTTCGCGCACGAGGACCCGGACGAGATCCAGGGCATGTTCGACCTGAAGTACCGCGGTGCCCGCTTCTCCCTCGGCTACGGCGCCTGCCCCGACCTGGAGGACCGCGCCAAGATCGCCGACCTGCTCCGGCCGGAGCGCATCGGTGTCCACCTGTCGGAGGAGTTCCAGCTCCACCCCGAGCAGTCCACCGACGCGATCGTGATCCACCATCCGGAGGCCAAGTACTTCAACGCCCGCTGACGCCTCCGTCCGCGGCCCGTTCCCGGCCGGGCCCCGTCCCGGCCCGTCCCGGCCTGTTCCGGCCTGTTCCGGCCTGTCCCGGCCCTTTCCGGCTCGCTTCCGCCGTGTCCCGGCGCGCCCCGGCCGGGCGGCCTCCCGGGCCCGCGGACGTGAACGGGCAGGCCGTTCCCCGGGGCGTCGCGGCGTTCCGTTGCAGCGCGTTTCGACCGGGAGCGTCGTACACTGGTCGGTCCGTTGCAGGCCGGTTCCCCGCGGGGAACCGGCCTGCTTGTCCCTCAAGGAGGCATGTCGGATGACCAGTACCGTTCCCGCACCCGGCCCCCTCTCCCGGACCCTCGGCCCCGTCCGGACCGGGAAGACCCCCACGGCCGTCGACGGACCGGAACTGCAGGCCGTGCTCCTCGACATGGACGGCACCCTGGTGGACACCGAGGGCTTCTGGTGGGACGTGGAGGTGGAGGTCTTCGCCTCGCTCGGACACACCCTCGACGAGTCCTGGAGACACGTCGTGGTCGGCGGACCCATGACCCGCAGCGCCGGCTTCCTGATCGAGGCCACCGGCGCCGCCGTCACCCTCGAGGAGGTCACCGCGCTGCTGAACGAGGCCTTCGAGGCGCGTATCAACGGCTCGCTGCCGCTGATGCCCGGCGCCGAACGGCTGCTGGCCGAGCTGTCCGCGCACAGGATCCCCACCGCCCTGGTCTCGGCCTCCCACCGCCGCATCATCGACCGCGTCCTGGACACGCTGGGCTCCCATCACTTCGCCCTGTCCGTGGCCGGCGACGAGGTCTCCCGCACCAAGCCCCACCCCGACCCCTATCTGCTGGCCGCCGTCGGACTGGGCGTGGACCCGGCCCGGTGCGCGGCGATCGAGGACACCGCGACCGGAGTCGCCGCGGCGGAGGCCGCCGGCTGCCAGGTGGTCGCCGTGCCCTCCGTCGCCCCCATCGCCCCGGCTCCCCGGCGCGCCGTCGTTTCCTCCCTGGAAGACGTGAACCTGTCATTTCTGCGCGGTCTGATGACAGAAATGCGCTGACCGTTCACCCAGCGTGCAAATCCTCCGGGAAAAGCCTTGCGAGGGGCGTCCGGGGAAATTTCCGCCCCGTGGGACGGCTGAATTTCGACGGCCCCGCCCCCGGCGGTTCATGTGACGTTCCCCACCTCTTGGGCGGTCGACAAGGGGTTTGAGGTGCGCTGCTCCCCCCTTTTCGGGGGTCATGGGCACGTCCATGTGTCCCGATTGGTGAGATCCTGCACGAATCCTTCCGGTCGCGGGTTTTCGGAACGTCCGCGCCCGGTTCCGCTGTGTGATGGGAACTCAACTGTGCGGCTGTGAACCCCACTGCGAAGGACGACTAATCTCATTGCGAGAACATCGGCCCTATCCCGTGATCCGTAGCAACACCCCTTGCATGCCGGGTACACGGACTTGACAGCTCTGGAGAAACTCGAGCATGAACCGCAAGAATTTGGTGCTGCCGGCCGTGGTCGGTCTGCTGGCGCCGGTACTCGCCGCGTGCGGCAGTTCCGACAGCGGCAGCGAGAGCGGCGACGCCATCGTCGTCGGCACCACGGACCGGTTCACCGCCTCGAAGGATGCCCCCGCCCCCGTCGATCCGGCGTACGCCTACGACGTCGGCACCTGGAACATCCTGCGTCAGACCGTGCAGACCCTGATGATCCAGCCCAAGGGCGACGGCGACCCCGTCCCCGAGGCGGCCGAGGAGTGCGGCTTCACCGACACCGGCAACGAGCGTTACGCCTGCACGTTGCGCAAAGGTCTGAAGTTCGCCGACGGCACCCCCGTCACCGCGGAGGACGTGAAGTTCTCCATCGACCGCGCCCTGCGCATCAATGCCGACAGCGGCGTGGCGGGCCTGCTGTCCACCGTCGACACCGTGGAGACCAAGGGCGACCGCGAGGTCATCTTCCACCTCAACACCGCCGACGCCACCTTCCCGTACAAGCTGTCGACCCCCGTCGCGGGCATCGTCAACCCCAAGAAGTACGAGAAGGGCGAGCTGCGCGAAGGCTTCGAACTGGACGGCTCCGGCCCCTACACCATGAAGGCCGAGGTCCAGAACGACGAGGCGGTCAAGCTCGTCTTCACCAAGAACCCCCACTACAAGGGGACGTTGAAGCTCAACAACAACAAGGTGGAGCTGCGCACCTTCCACGACGCCGACTCCATGGGCAAGGCGCTGAAGGAGGGCGACATCGATGTCATGACGCGCACCATGTCGCCCGAGCAGATCCGCGAGCTCTCCAGCGACTCCAAGGACGACATCGACGTCGTCGAGACGCCCGGTCTGGAGATCCGCTTCCTGGGCTTCAACACCGAGGCCGAGTCGGTGAAGAACAAGGCCGTGCGCGAGGCCATGGCCCAGATCATCAACCGCACCGAGCTCGTCTCCGAGGTCTACGGCACCCAGGCCGAGCCGCTGTACTCGATCGTCCCGGCCACCATCACCGGCCACTCCAACTCCTTCTTCAACAAGTACGGCGACCCGAGCGTGGACAAGGCCCGCAACGTGCTGACCAAGGCCGGTGTCAGCACCCCGGTGAAGCTGACGCTGCATTACACGACCGACCACTACGGCCCGGCCACCAAGAAGGAGTTCGAGGTCCTCAAGCAGCAGCTCAACGCCAGCGGCCTGTTCGACGTCGACATCAAGGGGACCCCCTGGTCCACCTACCGTCCGGCCGGGCAGAAGGGCAAGTACGACGTCTACGGCATGGGCTGGTTCCCGGACTTCCCGGACGCCGACAACTACCTGGCCCCGTTCCTCGACAAGGGCAACACCCTCGGCAGCCCGTACGCCAACAGCGAGATCCGCAACAACCTGATCCCGCAGTCCCGCCGGCAGGCCGACCGCCTCTCCGCCTCCTCCAGCCTGACCCGGATTCAGGACATCGTCGCCGAGGACGTCCCGGTGCTGCCGCTGTGGCAGGGCAAGCAGTACGTCGCCGCCCGCAACACCGTCACGGGCACCGCGTACGCCCTCAACTCCTCCGCGACGCTCCAGCTGTGGGAGCTCGGCCGCGGCACCGGCGGCAGCAGCTGAGGTCTTCTCCCCGGCCCTGCCGTCCAGGGCCGGGCCCGGCACCGGACACGGCGGTCGCGGGCCGACAACCCCCAGGCGGGGCGCACGCGCCGACGAAGCCGGCCCCGCCCGGCGGTGCGGGGAAAGGAGCCGATCCTCCGTCACCCGGCCGCTCACCTCGCGCAAAGCGCCCTCTCCCGGTCCTTCGGGAGAGGGCGCTTTCGCGTCGCGCGGGGTTCCCGCAGGGCCCGTGGCGCGCGGGACTCTCGCCGGGACTCCTACGGGGAGCCGGGGCGCACCAGACCGCTCTCGTACGCGTACACCGCGGCCTGCACGCGGTCGCGCAGGCCCAGCTTGGTCAGCACATGCCCGACATGGGTCTTCACGGTCGTCTCGCTGACGAACAGATCGGCGGCGATCTCCGCGTTCGACAGCCCGCGCGCCACCAGCTTCAGCACCTCGATCTCGCGGTCGGTGAGGGTGCTCAGGGTCTCCGGCACCGACTCCTCGCCGGAGGGCAGATGCGTGGCGTACTTGTCCAGCAGCCGGCGTGTGATGCTCGGCGCCAGCATCGCCTCGCCGGCCGCGACCACCCGGATCGCCTGCACCAGTTCGCCCGCGGGCGCGTCCTTGAGGAGAAAGCCGCTCGCCCCGGCGCGCAGCGCCTCCACCACGTACTCGTCGAGGTCGAAGGTGGTCAGCACCAGCACCTTCACCGGACCGCTCCGCTCCGAACCGGTGATCCGCCGGGTCGCCTCCACGCCGTCCATCCGCGGCATGCGGATGTCCATCAGCACCACATCGGGCTGCAGGGCCCGCACCTGGTCCAGAGCCTGCTGACCGTCTCCGGCCTCGCCCACGACCGCGATGTCCTGCTCGGCCTCCAGGATCATCCGGAATCCGGTGCGCAGCAGCGGCTGGTCGTCGACCAGTAGGACGCGGATGGCCACGTGAGTCTCCTTCGCTAGTCCGCGCCCATTCTGCCCTGCTCCGGCGCCGGGATTCGTCCCAGGGGCAACGGGTAGGGCGGAGGAGTGCCGCCGAACTCCGGGCAGTGGGCCCGGTGCTCGCACCAGCCGCACAGCTTCGTGGGACGCGGCCGCCAGTCACCGGTCTCGGTGGCCCGCCGGATCGCCTCCCACAGCGCCAGCAGCTTGCGCTCCACCCGCTCCAGATCGGCGGGGACCGGGTCGTACGTCAGCACGTCACCGCTGCCGAGATAGACGAGCTGCAGCCGCCGGGGCACGATCTTCTTCAGCCGCCACACCACCAGGGCGTAGAACTTCATCTGGAACAGCGCGTCCTCGGCGTACTCGGGGCGGGGCGCCCGGCCCGTCTTGTAGTCGACGATCCGCACCTCGCCCGTGGGCGCCACGTCCACCCGGTCGATGATCCCGCGCAGCCTGAGCCCCGAGTCCAGCTCCGCCTCCACGAACAGCTCCCGCTCGGCCGGCTCGAGCCGTGTCGGGTCCTCCAGCGTGAACCAGCGCTCCACGAGCTGCTCCGCCTCCGCCAGCCAGCGGGCCAGCCGCTCGCCGTCCGGGTCGTCGGCGAACAGCTCCGCCACCTCCGGCCTGGTCTCGAGCAGCCGCTCCCACTGCCCCGGGACCATCGCCTTCGCCCGCGGCGCGGTCCGCTCGGCGGCCGGGGAGTCGAACAGTCGCTCGAGCACGGCGTGCACCAGCGTGCCCTTCGTCGCCGCCTCGTTCGGCTTCTCGGGCAGCCGGTCGATCACCCGGAACCGGTACAGCAGCGGGCACTGCATGAAGTCCGCGGCCCGGGAGGGGGACAGGGAGGAGGGCGGTGCGGCGGGACGGGGAGCCGTCCCCGGGTCCGTGTCCGTCACCGTCGCGGCCGCCGCCGGCGGAGCCGCCCCGTGTGCCGGTGCCGTCGGCACCGGGCCGCTGTCGCGGGCGACCGCCTCGCCCTCCCTGCTCGTCTCCATGACGCACCACCCTACGGCCCGCCACCGACGGCCACCGGTCACGGGCCGTGAGGAGATGCGCAGAGAAGCAGAAGGAAGCAGCGGGAGGAAGAGGGAAGCGGCGGAAAGCGGCGGGAAAACGAGCCGCGGAGGGGGGCAGCGGCGGGAAGGCCGCAGGGAGGAGCGGTGGGGAAACGCCGTGCGCCAGGGGCAACACAGGGGTGCTGGGCGGAACCATCCGCCACGGCCGCATACCATCGATCCGAGACCTTCCGGCCGACAGGTGCGGAAGACGTGCTTCGAACGAGGGGACACCGTGGACGTGAGCGGCGGGAGCGGGCAGCCGCGTTCCGGCAACGACGAGTCGGCCGAGCGCCGCACCGGCCCGGGGGCACCGCCTCCCGGCTCCCCGCACTCCGGCGCCACCCCGTCCCGGGACGCCGAGGCCGCGGGGAAGGCGGGCGGGCAGGACTCCGGCGAGCCCGCGGAGCCCACGCCCGGGACGTCCCAGGACGGCCCGGCCGGGGCCCCGGCGGAGCAGACCCGCCCGGGCGGCGCCGATGCGGCCCCGCGTGCCGGGGACGAGCAGGAGCGGGGACCCGGCGGGGCCCCCGGTGCCGGGGAGCCCGCGCGGAGCCTCGAGGAGCGCCCGCGCCCCTCCGGCGACACCCACCCGGACCGCGCCTTCGCACGCTCCGGGCAGACGCCTCCGCCCGCACGGCCGAAGGAGCCCGGGGGCGGCCTGCTCATGGGACGGCCCTTCGGGGTGCCCGTGTACGTGGCACCCAGCTGGTTCCTGGTGGCCGCGCTGATCACCTGGGTGTTCGGCGGCCAGCTCGACCGCGTCCTGCCCGAGCTCGGAGCCGCCCGCTACCTGGTGTCCCTGTTCTTCGCGGTCGCCTTCTACGCCTCCGTCCTCGTCCACGAGCTCGCCCACACCCTCGCGGCCCTCCGCTTCAAGCTGCCGGTCCGCCGCATCCAGCTGCAGTTCTTCGGCGGTGTCTCGGAGATCGAGAAGGAGGCCGAGACCCCCGGCCGCGAGTTCGTCCTCGCCTTCGTCGGCCCGCTGCTCTCCCTGGTCCTCGCCGGCGTCTTCTATCTCGCCCTGCGGCTCTTCGAACCCGGCACGGTCCCCGGCGTCCTGCTGGCCGGCCTGATGATCTCCAACCTCATCGTCGCCGCCTTCAACCTGCTGCCCGGCCTGCCCCTCGACGGCGGCCGGATGCTCCGCGCCGTCGTCTGGAAGATCACCGGCAGGCCCATGAGCGGCACGGTCGCCGCCGCCTGGGTCGGCCGCGCGCTCGCCGTCGCCGTCCTGATCGGCCTGCCCCTGGTCACCCGGCCCGGCGCCGGCGCCACCGAGGACACCGCCGGCACCATCACCAACGCCCTGCTCGCCGCCATCCTCGCCGCGATCATCTGGACCGGCGCCGGCAACAGCCTGCGCATGGCCCGGCTGCGCGAACACCTCCCCTCGCTGCGCGCCCGCACCCTCACCCGCCGCGCCGTCCCGATCGAGACCGACACCTCCCTCGCCGAGGCCCTGCGCCGCGCCAACGCCGCCGGTGCCCGTGCCCTGGTCGTCGTCGACGGCCACGGCGAGCCCATCTCCCTGGTCCGCGAGTCCGCCATCGCGGGCGTCCCCGAACACCGCCGCCCCTGGGTCAACGCCAGCGACCTCGCCCAGAGGCTCACCGACGGCATGCGCGTCTCCGCCGAACTCGCCGGGGAGGAGCTCCTGGACGCCCTGCGCGCCACCCCGGCCACCGAATATCTCGTCGTGGAGGAGACCGGCGAGATCTACGGCGTGCTCTCCGCGGCCGACGTGGAGCAGGCCTTCGTCAAGGCCATGGCCCGTCCCTCGGCCTCCTCCTGAGGGGCGCCGGGGAGGGCGCCCGGGCCGGTCCGGCTCCGGCGGGCGGTGCCGCCCGGCCCGCGGCGGGACCCGGGCGGCGCCCCGGGCCCGGCCGCCTCCGCGTGGTCGGGGGGCCGGTTCGGGGCAGGTAGGCTGGTCGCATGTCCGAACCGACCGGTGCCGCCCGCCGCCGCGGGCCTTTCAAGGTCGGGGACCAGGTACAGCTGACCGACCCCAAGGGCCGCCACTACACGTTCACGCTCGAGGCCGGGAAGAGCTTCCACACCCACAAGGGGTCCTTCCCGCACGACGAACTGATCGGCGCACCCGAGGGCACCGTTGTCCGCACCAGCGGCAATGTCGCCTACCTCGCGCTGCGTCCCCTGCTCCCCGACTACGTCCTGTCCATGCCCCGCGGGGCAGCCGTCGTCTACCCCAAGGACGCGGGGCAGATCCTCGCCTTCGCCGACATCTTCCCCGGCGCCCGCGTCGTGGAGGCCGGCGTCGGCTCCGGCTCGCTCAGCACCTTCCTGCTGCGCGCCGTCGGCGACCAGGGCATGCTGCACAGCTACGAGCGCCGCGCCGACTTCGCCGAGATCGCCCGGGCCAACGTCGAGCGCTACTTCGGCGGTCCGCACCCCGCCTGGCAGCTCACCGTGGGCGACCTCCAGGACAACCTGTCCGACACCGACGTCGACCGGGTCATCCTCGACATGCTCGCCCCCTGGGAGTGCCTGGAGGCCGTCTCCAAGGCGCTCGTCCCCGGCGGCATCCTGTGCTGCTACGTCGCCACCACCACCCAGCTGGCGAGGACCGTGGAGTCCATCCGCGAGACCGGCTGCTTCAACGAGCCGACCGCCTGGGAGACGATGATCCGCACCTGGCACATCGAGGGCCTGGCGGTCCGTCCCGACCACCGCATGATCGGCCACACCGGCTTCCTGCTCACCGCCCGCCGCCTCGCGGACGGCGTCGAGCCGCCCATGCGCCGCCGCCGGCCCGCCAAGGGCGCCTACGGCGAGGACTACGAGGGCCCCAACGCCGGCGGGGGCGCCCGCTGACACGGCACCTGCCGGCCGACAACGCACGGGCGCCGTGGCCGAGTTGCCGACGCCAACCGGGAACTCGGCCACGGCGCCCTCGTCTTGACCCGGCGCCACCGCACCGCCGCACCCGCCGCGGTGCGGCCCGTACGAGGACCCACCCCGCCGTTCCCCCGCACTGTGACGTGTGGCACGATGCTGGCCACCCCCACCCGGCACAGTCCTCGCAGGAGACGCTCCTCGTGCAGCAATCCGCCGTTCCGGAACTGGCCCACACGCAGACCCGTCCCATCCACTGGGTGGCCACCGCCACCGCGGTCTCCGCAGTGGTGGCCCTCTCCTCGGCCGTGCAGTCCGCCACCGCCGCCCAGCCGGACGGCCCCCGTGCGAAGCCCGCCCCCGTGGCCGCTCCCGGCACCGCAGGCGTGACGTTTCCGCTCGAGTGCGGCCCCGTGAAGGCCGTGGTGGCGAAGGAGGCCTCCGGGGACCTCGACAAGGACGGCAGACCCGAGACCGTCGCCGTCGTGCACTGCGACGCCTCCATGGGCACTCCGCCCGACGCCGTCTACGTCATCACCCGGGGCGCCGAGGACGCCGCGCCCCGCGTGGTGGCCACCCTCGTCGACACCAAGGACCGGTACACGGTCACGGACTTCGCCGTCCGTGAGGGGGCCGTCACCGCCACCCTGCTCGGCTACTCCTCGCCCGAGGTGCCCAATTGCTGCCCCGACCTCGAGGAGAGCGTGAAGTGGCAGTGGCGCGACGGCGTGTTCGTCCGCTCCACGCCCGCCGGGGCGCGCGGCGTCTGACCGCGGGCCCCGGGGCCGCGGACGGGCCGGCGATGATCACGGATCGCGCGGACGCGGTCACTCCGCGTCAGGTCCGTACAGTTCCACCTTGTCCGAAACGCGACGCACATGGATGCACGCGCCCGGGCACTCCTTCGTCGAGTCCACCACGTCCGTGAGAAGCGGCAGCGGCACCGGGGTTGCCGCCCCTCTGTCCCGCAGGAGCTCGTCGTCGGCGTTCTTCACGTACGCCAGACCGTCGACGTCCAGCTCGAACACCTCCGGCGCGTACTGGGCGCAGATGCCGTCGCCGGTGCACAGATCCCGGTCGATCCAGACCTCCAGTTCCCCGCCGTCGCCCGGGATCCGCTGCCGTACGTCCATCTCTCCTGCCGTGTCGCGCCGAGCCGCGCGGGAATCCGGCCAGCTCCGACGGGTGTTGAACAACTCGACCTTACATCGGGCGGCTTTCCATTCGTGTTCGGTGGGTATTCCCCTGGCGTGGGGGAGAGCGCAAGGGTGAAGATCGGACACACCTCGACAGTCTTTGTGATCTAGGGGTTTCAATCGGCACCCACCCAGGTAGGGTCTGGAAGCGTCCAGCTCCCCTTGGAGGAGGTGAGGACCGTGGCAGCCCACGACGACGACATGAACCGCGGCATCCGCCCGGAGCAGGGGTCCGACGACCCGGCCGGGCAGATCGCCTACCTTGAGCAGGAGATCGCCGTCCTGCGACGCAAGCTCGCCGACTCTCCGCGACACACGAGGATTCTCGAGGAGCGGATCGTCGAGCTGCAGACCAACCTGGCCGGCGTGTCCGCGCAGAACGAACGGCTGGCGAACACGCTCCGTGAGGCCCGCGACCAGATCGTGGCCCTCAAGGAGGAGGTCGACCGGCTCGCCCAGCCGCCGGCCGGCTTCGGGGTCTTTCTGCAGGCCAACGAGGACGGCACCGCCGACATCTTCACCGGCGGCCGCAAGCTGCGGGTGAACGTCAGCCCCAGCGTCGAGCTCGAGGAGCTCAAGCGCGGTCAGGAAGTGATGCTGAACGAAGCGCTCAACGTGGTCGAGGCCATGGACTTCGAGCGCGTCGGCGAGATCGTCACCCTCAAGGAGGTTCTCGAGGACGGCGAGCGCGCCCTGGTGCTCGGGCACACCGACGAGGAACGGGTGGTCCGGCTCGCCGAACCGCTGCTGGGCGTCACCATCCGTCCCGGCGACTCCCTCCTGCTCGAGCCCAGGTCGGGCTACGTCTACGAGGTCGTGCCCAAGAGCGAGGTCGAGGAGCTCGTCCTCGAAGAGGTGCCCGACATCGGCTATGAGCAGATCGGTGGCCTCAGCAGCCAGATCGAGGCCATCCGCGACGCCGTGGAGCTGCCGTACCTCTACCCCGATCTGTTCAAGGAGCACGAGCTGCGTCCGCCGAAGGGCGTCCTGCTCTACGGCCCGCCCGGATGCGGCAAGACGCTCATCGCCAAGGCCGTCGCCAACTCGCTGGCCAAGAAGGTCGCCGAGGTGACCGGCCAGCCCACCGGCAAGAGCTTCTTCCTCAACGTCAAGGGCCCCGAGCTGCTGAACAAGTACGTCGGCGAGACCGAGCGGCAGATCCGTCTCGTCTTCCAGCGGGCCCGGGAGAAGGCCAGCGAGGGGACTCCCGTCATCGTCTTCTTCGACGAGATGGAGTCCCTCTTCCGCACCCGTGGCTCCGGTGTCAGCTCGGACGTGGAGAACACCATCGTCCCGCAGCTGCTCGCCGAGATCGACGGTGTGGAGGGCCTGCAGAACGTGGTCGTGATCGGCGCCTCCAACCGCGAGGACATGATCGACCCGGCCATTCTGCGGCCCGGCCGTCTCGATGTGAAGATCAAGATCGAGCGTCCGGACGCCGAGGCGGCCAAGGACATCTTCAGCAAGTACCTCACCGAGCGTCTTCCGCTGCACGCGGACGACCTCGCGGAACACGGCGGCGACAAGACCGCCACGGTCCAGGCGATGATCCAGACCGCGGTGGAGCACATGTACGCCGAAACCGAGGAGAACCGCTTCCTGGAGGTCACCTACGCCAATGGCGACAAGGAAGTCCTCTACTTCAAGGACTTCAATTCCGGCGCCATGATCGAAAACATTGTGGGCCGGGCCAAGAAGATGGCGATCAAGGACTATCTCGAGAAGAACCAGAAGGGTCTTCGCGTCTCCCATCTGCTCCAGGCCTGCGTGGACGAGTTCAAGGAGAACGAGGACCTTCCCAACACCACCAACCCGGACGACTGGGCCCGGATCTCCGGAAAGAAGGGCGAGCGGATCGTCTACATCCGCACTCTCATCACCGGAAAGCAGGGCGCGGACACCGGACGCTCCATCGACACGGTGGCGAACACCGGTCAGTACCTGTAAAAGCAGGGCGGCTGCGGGTGCCCTTCCGGGGTACCCGCAGTCAGCTGTTTACGGGGCCACCGCATGGAGCAGGCAATGACACAAATGATCTCCCCCCCAGCGCGGAGGCGTTCTAGGCTCTTTCGTACCGCCGGGTCGCGCAGTGCGGGGACGGGCACCGCACGGACAGCCGAACACCAGCGGTACTTGTGCGGCGCCCACGACCGAGGGCGTCGCCGGGCAAGGAGGGCCGCATGACCGTACGGCGAGTAATGGGCATCGAGACGGAGTACGGGATCTCCGTCCCCGGCCACCCCAATGCCAATGCCATGCTCACCTCGTCCCAGATCGTCAACGCCTACGCGGCGGCGATGCACCGGGCCCGCCGGGCCCGGTGGGACTTCGAGGAGGAGAACCCGCTGCGGGACGCCCGTGGCTTCGATCTCGCCCGTGAGGCCGCCGACCCCAGCCAGCTCACCGACGAGGACATCGGCCTGGCCAACGTCATCCTGACCAACGGTGCCCGGCTCTACGTCGACCACGCCCATCCGGAGTACAGCGCGCCCGAGGTGACCAACCCGCGCGACGCCGTCCTGTGGGACAAGGCCGGCGAGAGGATCATGGCCGAGGCCGCCGAACGGGCCGCCCAGCTGCCGGGCGCCCAGCCGATCCATCTCTACAAGAACAACACCGACAACAAGGGCGCCAGCTACGGCACGCACGAGAACTACCTGATGAAGCGGGAGACCCCGTTCTCCGACATCGTGCGCCATCTGACGCCCTTCTTCGTCTCCCGCCAGGTCGTCGCGGGCGCCGGCCGCGTCGGCATCGGCCAGGACGGCCACGAGCACGGCTTCCAGATCAGCCAGCGCGCGGACTACTTCGAGGTCGAGGTCGGCCTGGAGACGACCCTGAAGCGGCCGATCATCAACACGCGCGACGAGCCGCACGCCGACGCGGAGAAGTACCGCCGGCTGCACGTGATCATCGGCGACGCGAACCTCTCCGAGATCTCGACCTATCTGAAGCTGGGCACGACCGCCCTGGTCCTGTCCATGATCGAGGACGGCTTCATCGCCGTCGACCTGGCCGTCGACCAGCCCGTCCGCACGCTCCACCAGGTCTCGCACGATCCGTCGCTCAAGCATCTGATCACGCTCCGCAGCGGCCGGACGCTCACCGCCGTACAGCTCCAGATGGAGTACTACGAGCTGGCGCGCAAGTACGTGGAGGAACGGTTCGGGACGGACGCCGACGACCAGACCAAGGACGTCCTGGCCCGCTGGGAGGACGTCCTCAACCGTCTGGAGAACGACCCCATGAGCCTGTCCGGCGAGCTGGACTGGGTCGCCAAGCTGGAGCTCATGGAGGGCTACCGGCGCCGCGACGGCCTCGACTGGGACGCCGCCCGGCTCCACCTCATCGACCTCCAGTACGCGGACGTGCGCCTCGAGAAGGGCCTGTACAACCGTCTGGTGGCCCGGGGCCGCATGAAGCGGCTCCTGGACGAGGCCGAGGTGGACAGGGCCCGTACGAAGCCGCCGGAGGACACCCGGGCGTACTTCCGCGGGCGCTGCCTGGAGCAGTACGCCGACGACGTCGCCGCGGCCTCCTGGGACTCGGTCATCTTCGACCTGCCGGGCCGGGACTCGCTCCAGCGCGTCCCCACCCTGGAACCGCTTCGCGGAACGCGTAAACACGTCAAGGAGCTTCTGGACCGCTGCCGCACCGCGGAGGACCTGGTCAGGGTCCTGTCCGGAGGCTGAGCGGACCCCGGGGCGCCGCAGAGGAGGGGCCGTTCCGGGGTGGAAACGCCGAAGGCAGGGAATCATCGAGGTGGCCCCCGTACGTTGAGGAAACTGCGGGGCCGATGTCGGACCTGCCTTGTAGGGTCTGATCAACACCGATCGGCCGCAATGCCGACCATGTCGGGCGAACAGAGCGGGGTGAGGGTTATGGCAACGAAGGACACCGGCGGTGGACAGCAGAGGGCCACACGCTCCACCGAGGAGATCGAGGAGCAGGCCCAGGACGCACAGGCCGCCGAGGACCTCAAGGAACGCCACGAGAAGCTGAGCGAGGACGTGGACGACGTCCTCGACGAGATCGACGACGTGCTCGAGTCCAACGCGGAGGACTTCGTCCGGAGCTTCGTGCAGAAGGGCGGCGAGTGACGCACGGCGTTCGTCCCGGTGCCGGTACGCGGGAAGCGGGCCGGCACCGGGACGGATGACCGGCGCCGGTACGGGTATGGTCCGTGCACGGATTTGATGATCGGCTCGGCCGTTCCCGGCGGGGCCGCAGCCTTATGCGGAAGGAATCGCGTGGAACCCAACCCTCGTAGCACCGGGCGTCTGCCGGCTGCCTTCCTGACGCCCGGGTCCTCGTCCTTCATGGAATTTCTCGCCGAGCACCGGCCGGATCTGCTGCCCGGCAGACGGCAGCTGCCTCCCACCCAGGGGGCGCTCGAGGCGCCGCACGGGACGACGATCGTGGCGGTGACCTTCCCGGGGGGCGTCGTGCTGGCCGGTGACCGGCGGGCGACCATGGGGAACGTCATCGCGCAGCGGGACGTCGAGAAGGTGTTCCCGGCGGACGAGTACTCGGCCGTGGGCATCGCCGGCACGGCGGGCATCGCCGTGGAGATGGTGAAGCTGTTCCAGCTGGAGCTGGAGCACTTCGAGAAGGTCGAGGGGACGCAGCTGTCGCTGGAGGGCAAGGCGAACCGGCTGTCGACCATGATCCGCTCCAACCTGGGCATGGCCATGCAGGGCCTGGCCGTGGTCCCGCTCTTCGCGGGATACGACCTGGACCGCGGGCAGGGCCGGATCTTCTCCTACGACGTCACCGGCGGCCGTTCCGAGGAGTACGGCTACGCCGCCACCGGTTCCGGCTCGCTCTTCGCACGCGGCTCCCTGAAGAAGCTCTACCGGGAGGACCTGACGGAGGCCGACGCCACCACGCTGGTGGTGCAGGCCCTGTACGACGCGGCAGACGACGACTCGGCGACCGGTGGCCCCGATGTCGCCCGCCGGATCTATCCGATCGTCACCGTGATCACCGAGGACGGCTTCCGCCGGCTCACCGAGGACGAGTCCTCCGAGATCGCCCGCTCGGTGGTGCAGCAGCGGATGGAGCAGCCCGACGGTCCGCGGGCCGCGCTGCGGTAGCCGGCGGCCGGCTGGTGTTCAGGGTGATCCAGTGACTTCGACAGAAAGGGACGGATAAACCGGTGTCGACGCCGTTCTATGTCTCACCTCAGCAGGCCATGGCCGACCGGGCGGAGTACGCCCGCAAGGGCATCGCCCGCGGCCGCAGCCTGGTCGTGATGCAGTACGCCGACGGAATCGTGTTCGTCGGTGAGAATCCGTCCCGCGCGTTGCACAAGTTCAGCGAGATCTACGACCGGATCGGGTTCGCGGCCGCCGGAAAGTACAACGAGTACGAGAACCTGCGCATCGGCGGTGTCCGCTACGCCGACCTGCGCGGCTACACCTACGACCGCAACGACGTGACCGCCCGCGGTCTGGCGAACGTCTACGCCCAGACACTGGGCACGATCTTCTCCAGCGCCGGGGAGAAGCCGTACGAGGTGGAGCTGGTGGTCGCCGAGGTGGGGGAGACCCCGGAGGGCGACCAGATCTACCGGCTGCCGCACGACGGGTCGATCGTGGACGAGCACGGCTCGGTCGCGGTCGGCGGCAACGCCGAGCAGATCAGCAGCTATCTGGACCAGCGTCACCGGGACGGCATGTCCCTGGCCGAGGCCCTGAAGCTGGCGGTGCAGGCGCTGTCCCGCGACACCAACGGCAGCGAGCGGGAGATCCCGGCCGAGCGCCTGGAGGTGGCCGTGCTGGACCGTACGCGCCCGCAGAAGCGCAAGTTCAAGCGGATCGTGGGCCGGCAGCTCCAGCGGCTGCTGCAGGCCGACGGCGCCGTGACGGAGGCGGAGAGCTCCGAGGAGGGTTCCGAGGAGAAATAGCCCGGCGGGCCCGGCCCGCGGGCCCGGCCCGCCCGCTCCGGTTCCCCCGCCGATCCGCCTTTCTCCGCCGTCCCCGTCATCCGCGCCGTTCCCGCGCGCCGTTCCCGTCCTCGTCCTTCCCTCGCTCCGGATGCCCCGGCCGACGGCACGGCCGGGGCACCGGCGTTCTCAGGAGGCGTTCGGCGGCGCCGTGGAGCCCCGTACGACCAGTTCCACGGGAATGTCGCCGCCCTCGGGCGCACGGCCCTCCAGGACGGCGAGAAGGGCGCGCATGCCCCTCTCGCCGAAGAGCTCCGCGTCCAGCCGCACGGTGGTCAGCTCGGGGTCGACGGCGGTGGCGAGGGCGAGGTCGTCCAGGCCGGTGACGGAGACGTCGTCGGGCACACGCAGTCCGAGGCGGCGCAGCCCCTTGTAGGCGCCGACGGCCAGCAGGTCGTCGTCGCACACCAGGGCGGTGGGCCGGGGGCCGGGGCCGCCGAGCGCGGCCTCG
>NZ_MUME01000190.1 GCF_002155915.1 Streptomyces thermovulgaris
GCATTACGGTGGGGCACGAGGGCCTTTCTGGTCGCCGGTGCAGATCTCGCAATCCACACCGAGCCAGAGGGCCCTCACCCATTTCAAGATCACACGTCAGTGATCGCTGTCACCAACCTCCGTGGACAGAACACCTAGGCCTTGAGCGACGCCACGAAGGCGTTCCACGCGTCGGCGGGGAAACCCAGCACCGGGCCCTCGGGAACCTTGGAGTCCCGGACCATCATGGCCGCGACCACCGGTGACCTGACCTCGACGCATGCGCCATTGCCCGTGGAGTACGAGGACTTGGTCCACGTCTGGACGGCGCCCTGACGAATTGCCATTTCTGCTCCGGATTGCCTGTGGAGTGGTTTGCGCCAACGTTCTTGCTCGATGGCGCGATCGACGCTACTCGCCACTCCCGTCATCCGAAGGGGATCTTCATCCTTACGGATGGCATATTCCGGTACAGCTTCCACCTTGGAGGGGTGGGGTATAGAATTCGCCATTTTTCCGGCAGGGTGCTCAGCGCGCGTATTCCTTCGCGATGTCGGCGATGAACTGCCGCGTCTGCTCCACGTTCAGCGCCTGCGCCCGCAAGTGCTCGTACATCACACTGTACTTGCGCACGTCGTTCGCCTTCTCCAGATACAGGTCGCTGGTGACGCCCTCGATGTAGACGACACTGGAGTCCGCCGCGTCCGGGAACTCCAGGATGGCGTACTGCCCGTTGAGACCCGGGTGGGCGCCCATCTCGAACGGGATGACCTGCACGGTCACGTGCGGCAGCAGGGACTGCTCGACCAGGTGCTCCAACTGCTCCCGCATCACGGACCGGTTGCCGACGACCCTGCGCAACGCGGCCTCGTCCAGGACCGCCCACAGGCGCAACGGGTTCTCGGTGGCGGAGATTCGTTCCTGCCGACGCATCCGGACCTGGACGCGCTTCTCGATGTCGGCGGGCGCGGTCTCCGGCAGGGCACCGGTGATCAGGGCCTCCGCGTACGGGCGGGTCTGCAGCAGGCCGGGAACGACCTGCGGGTCGTAGACCCTCAGACTCGCCGCGTCCGTCTCCAGGCCGATGTAGACGCTGTAGGGGATGTCGCCGAAGGAGTGCCACCAGCCCTGCTGGCGCGAGTCCTTGGCCATCTGCATCAGCGACTCGACGACCCGTTGGTCCTTGACCTCGTAGACCCCGCACAGGTCGCGCACATCGCGCTGGCTGATGCTGCGTCGGCCGTTCTCCAGGCGGCTGATCTTCGACTGCGACACCAGCAGTCTTTCGGCCACTTCCTCGGCCGTCATGCCCTTGAGTTCGCGAAGCCTGCGCAGCTCCTGGCCCAGCCGGCGCCGCCTGACTGTGGGATTGACATTGGACGCCACGGGACGTGCACCTCCGGCTGCATGCCTCTACTTTGCGTATCTGCTGTTGAGCAGACTGCCACCAAGGTGCTTCCTACCGCTGGAAAACGCCGGATATGCGGGTCGAAGGCCGCGTATTGGGGCCGTCCAGAGGGAGATTTGTGCGCTTGTGGCACATTTGGTCTTTTTCTTTCTCGGTCTCTCCCTCGGTTCCCTCCTCGGCCCCTCCGCGGTCCTTTCGCTCCGCTCCGGCTCTCTCCGGGTTCTCCGGCTTTCCCCGGCGCTCCCACGGCCGCCGCGCCGCCGCGCGGGGCAAGGGCCCCCTGAACGGTCCTTGCCCCGCGCGGCGGCCGCGTCCGGAACCGGGC
>NZ_MUME01000191.1 GCF_002155915.1 Streptomyces thermovulgaris
GGGGGTGGGGGTCGGCATGGGGTGCTCCGAGGACGTACTCCCGGTCCTCCGGGCACTCCGGTTCCTCTCCGGTGAACGTGCTGGACGGGGTCACGGTGTGCTCCCTGACATGGTGCGGGTCCGGCCAGTGTGCACCAGAGCACCGGCGGCGTGTCGACTCCGTCCGGCGCGGGACGCGCGGGCTCCGCCGTCCGCCGTCGGGAAGCGGCACCGGCCGGGCCCGGCGGCCTGCGCCGTCCGGCCCGGGCCCGGGGTGTCCCCGGTCAAGGCGCGTCCGGCCCGGGCAGGGGGCGCCGGGCCGCCGTGCGGCCCGGTCAGCGGCGTTTGGGCACCGGTATCCGCTGCAGGTCCCGGGCCACGGTCAGCTCCCCGTCGAAGCCGGCCGCCCGCGCCTGCCGCTCGAACTCCTCCCCGGCGCCGTCGTAGCGCTGGCTGAAGTGGGTGAGGACGAGGTGCCGCACCCCGGCGTCCCGGGCCGCGCGCGCCGCCTGTCCCGCCGTCAGATGTCCGTACTCGACGGCCAGTTGCCTGTCCTCGTCGAGGAAGGTCGACTCGATGACGAGCAGGTCGCAGCCCTCGGCGAGCGCGTGCACCCCCTCGCACAGCCGGGTGTCCATGACGAACGCGAACCGCTGTCCGCGCCGCACCTCGCTCACCGCCTCCAGCGGCACCCCGTTCAGGGAGCCCTCCCGCAGCAGACGGCCCACGTCCGGGCCCTCGATGCCGTGCGCGGCCAGCCGGTCGGGCAGCATCCGGCGTCCGTCGGGCTCGACGAGCCGGTAGCCGTAGGACTCCACCGGGTGGGAGAGGCGGCGGGCCTCGAGGGTGTACGCCGGGGTCTTCACCAGGACCCCGGCGGCGTCGACCGGGGCCTCGGTGAGCCGGACCGTCTCGCGGTAGGCGGTGGCGTACCGCAGGCGCTCGAAGAAGTGCCGGCCCGAGCGCGGGTAGTGCGCGGTGACCTCGTGCGGCACCCGGTCGAGGTTGATGCGCTGGATCACTCCGGCCAGGCCGAGGCAGTGATCGCCGTGGAAGTGGGTGACGCAGATCCGGTTCAGGTCGTGCGCGGCGACCCCGGCGCGCAGCATCTGCCGCTGGGTGCCCTCGCCGGGGTCGAACAGGATGCCCTCGCCGTCCCAGCGCAGCAGATAGCCGTTGTGGTTGCGGTGCCGGGTCGGGACCTGGCTGGCGGTGCCGAGGACGACCAGTTCACGAACGGACATGACGCGGCCTCACCCGACGCGGCTCATCCCGGGGGCCACTGCAGGCCGCGGCCGCCGAGGACGTGGGCGTGGGCGTGCCAGACGGTCTGGCCGGCGCCGGAGCCCGTGTTGAACACGATGCGGTAGCTGTCCAGCTTCTCCTCTTCGGCGACCGCCTGCGTCTCGCGCAGGACGTCCGCGGCGACGTCCGGGGCGGCGGCGGCCAGGGCGGCGGCGTCCTTGTGGTGCGCCTTGGGGATCACCAGAACATGGGTGGGCGCCTGGGGGTTGATGTCGCGGAAGGCGAGGGTGGTGTCCGTCTCGCGGACGACCGTCGCGGGGATCCTGCCCGCGACGATCTTGCAGAACAGGCAGTCGTCCTGGGGTTCCCCAGCCATGCGGTGCCTCCTGGATCGATCGAGTACGGGGGTCATGGTAGTCATCGGCGCCGGCGCACCCCGCACGGTCCGGTGGGGGGTGCGCCGGCGCGCGCTCACGGGGCGGCCGCGGTCACGGCAGCTCCGGCGGGGTCTTCGCGGGGGTCGTCTCCAGGGCCTCCAGCGCGATGCGGACGGCCGCGTCCAGCTGCGCGTCCCTTCCCGCCGCGTAGTCCTGCGGGCGCTGGACGACCTCCACGTCCGGCTCCACCCCGTGGTTCTCCACGCCCCATCCGTATCCCTCCAGCCAGAACGCGTATTTCGGCTGGGTGATCAGGGTGCCGTCGACCAGGCGGTAGCGGCTGTCGATGCCGATGACGCCGCCCCAGGTGCGCGTGCCGACGACCGGTCCGATGCCCAGCGCCCTGATCGCCGCGTTGACGATGTCGCCGTCGGAGCCGGAGAACTCGTTGGCGACGGCGACGACCGGGCCCCGGGGGGCGTCCAGGGGGTAGCTGTCCGGCTTCATGCCGCGCGGCAGGTCCCAGCCGACGATCCGCCGGGCCAGCTTCTCCACCACGAGCTGGGAGGTGTGGCCGCCGCGGTTCTCGCGGACGTCCACGATCAGGCCCTCGCGGGCGACCTCGACCCGCAGGTCGCGGTGGATCTGCGCCCAGCCGGGGGCCTGCATGTCCGGCACGTGGAGATAGCCGAGCCGGCCGCCGGACTTCTCGTGGACCCAGGCCCGGCGGTCGGCGACCCAGGCGTGGTAGCGCAGGGGTTCCTCGTCGGCGATGGGGATCACGACCGCGTGCCGCAGACCGCCGCCGCCGGCGGGCGAGATGGTGAGCTCCACCGGTTTGCCCGCCGTGCCGACCAGCAGCGGGCCGGGTCCGGTCACCGGGTCGACCGGCCGGCCTCCGACGGCGACGATCGCGTCCCCGGCGCGCACCGCGACGCCGGGAGCGGCGAGCGGGCTGCGCGCGTCCGGGTCGGAGGTCTCCGAGGGCAGGATCCGGTCGATGCGCCAGCTGCCGTCCTCGTGCCGGGAGATGTCCGCGCCGAGCAGTCCCTGCCGGGGTCCGCGGTCGTGGCCGACGGGGACGACATAGGCGTGCGAGGTGCCGAGCTCGCCGTGCACCTCCCACAGCAGGTCGACCAGGTCGTCGTGGGTGGCGATGCGGTCCAGGACGGGCCGGTAGCGCTCGAGGACGCCGTCCCAGTCGACGCCGCCCATGTCGGACCGCCAGAAGTGGTCCCGCATGATGCGGCCGGTCTCCTCGTACATCTGCCGCCACTCGGCGGCAGGTTCGACGGTCTGCCGGATCCGGCCGAGGTCGACGGTGACATGGGAGTCGCCGTCCTCGTCGCCCGAGGCGCGCCGGTCGCTGGGGACGACCTTGAGCTTGCCGTCGGTCCACAGCAGCACGCGCTTGCCGTCGCCGCTGACCTCGAAGTGGTCGGCGTCCGAGGCCAGCTGCTCGAGACGCTGCTGGACGAGGTCGTAGCGCTCCAGCTCGGTCTTGGGGTCGGGGTCGTCGTCCGTGGCGCGGGAGGCGCCGAGGACGCCGCGCACCGGGTGTCTGAGCCAGAGCACGCCGTCCTTGGCCGTGCGCAGGTTGGAGTAGCGGGCGGCCTCGACCGGGAAGGGCACGATGCGGTCGGCGAGCCCTTCGATGTCGATGCGGGTCGTCGGGGCGCCCTCGCTGTCGGGGGTCTCCTCCTTGTCGGGGGCCTCGAAGGGCCGGCCGTGCCGCTGCGGGCCGAACGGGGAGGGCGTGGTCGCGGCCAGGGGGATCAGATACGGACGGGTGCCGTCGACGAAGGCCAGGTCGAAGACGTGTTCGTCGTAGACGGGGTCGAAGGAGCGCTGGGAGAGGAAGACGAGGTGCTTGCCGTCGAGGGTGAAGGCCGGGGCGTAGTCGCGGAAGCGCAGCGGGGTCGCCTCGGTGACCGACAGGTCGGTGGTGTTGGCCAGGCGCAGCTGGCTGAGCGGACGCGGCCCGGGGTGCGACCAGACGAGCCAGGCGGAGTCGGGCGAGAAGGCGAGGCCGTCGACGTCGCCGTACTCGCTGCGGTCGACCTCGCGGACCTCGCCGGTCTCGCGTTCGACGAGCAGCAGCCGTCCGTCGTGCGAGGCGACGGCCACCCGGGCGCCGTCGGGGGACACGGCGAGTTCCAGGACCCGGCCGAGCTGCCCGGCGCCCAGCCGGCGCGGGGTGGCGCCGGGGGCGAGGCCGGTGGCGGGCGCGAACTCCAGGGCGTCCTCGCCCTCCGCGTCCGTCACCCACACCACCCACTCCTCGCCGTCGGCGCGGAAGGTGCGCGGCAGCCGGTTGCGCACACCGGGTTCGGCGGCGAGCGCCCGGGCGGGGCCGGAGCGGTGGGTGATCCAGTGGACGGAGCCGCGCACCGAGACGGCGCTGCCGCGCGCGGTGTGGTCGGGAGAGGCGGAGCCGAACCAGCGGGAGGCGTTGACCGGGCGGGGCCGCAGGTCGGTGCGGGGGCCGCCGAGCCGGATGTCGATCCGGCGCGGCTCGGCGCCGTCGAGGTCGTCGAGCAGCCACAGTTCACCGGCGCTGGAGTAGACGACCCGGCTGCCGTCGGTGGCGGCGTGCCGGGCGTAGAAGCCTCCTCCGCTCCCGGCCCCGTCCGGGCCCGGGGAGTCCCCGAGGGGGGTGTGGCGGCGCAGGTCGGAGCCGTCCGCGAGGGAGGAGTACAGGGCACCGGTGCCCTCGTGGTCGGACAGGAACGCGATCCGGTCCCCGACCCACAGCGGGTACTCCAGGTTGCCGTCCAGTTCCTCGTGCAGCCGTACGAACTCGCCGTCGCCTTCGCGGTCGATCCACAGCTTGCCCGCCGTGCCGCCCCGGTACCGCTTCCACCAGGCCGCCTCGCGGCCCATCGTCGCGGACAGCAGCACGGTGTGCGGGCCGTGGGCGACGCCGCCGACCGGCCCGTACGGCAGGGTGGTGGCCGGTCCGCCGTCGAGCGGGACGGCGTGGGCCCAGGTGCGGCGCAGGCTCGCCTGGCCGTGGGCGCTGATCACGAGGACCTTCCCGTCGGGGGTCCAGCCGAGCACCTGGGTCCTCCAGTTGCCCCAGTGGGTCAGACGCCGGGCGGGGCCGCCGTCGACGGGGGCGACGTACACCTCGGGGGCGCCGTCCCGGGTGGAGGTCCAGGCGACGGTGGTGCCGTCGGGCGAGATGCGGGGATGGTTCACCGGCACGTTGTCGGCGCTGACCCGCCAGGCCCTGCCGCCCTCCAGCGGCGCGAGCCACACGTCGTCCTCGGCGGTGAAGGCGACCAGCTCGCCGTGCGGATGCGGGAACCGAAGATACGCAGACGAAGACGTTACGGACTGAGTCACTCGATCACCCTACGCAGCGGCGGCGTCCGCCGACAGGGGGCGAAGGCGCATTCACTCTCCGCACGTCACGCCGTGGGAGCCGGGCTCACTTGCCCTGGACGGGCCCGCAGGCGGGGTTGTCCGGGCACCAGATCGTCCGGGTGACGGTCACCGTGACCGTCGGGCCCGGCTGCCCGGGGGCGGGACGGCGGGTGACGGGCGGCTGGTGCGTCGGCCGGGCCGTGGCCTCGCAGTTGCCGAGGCCGCTGACGCGGAACAGCTCCTTCCCGCCCACCTCGGCGACCAGGTTCCCGCGTACGCAGGCGCCGTCGACGGCCCGGGTGACCTCCCCGGTGACGGTGATCTTCCGGCCGTCCCTCGTCTCCCCCCGGCAGTCGACGGTGACCACGGCGTTCCCGGACGCCGACGACGTGCGCGCCCCGTCGCCGTGGCGGCCCGTGCAGTCGAGCCAGCGCACGGACGTGTTCTGCCGGTTCAGCTCCGCGGTGGCCGTCCTGTCGGTCGTGTACGCCACCGACGCGGTGTTCAGCCCGCCGGGATCGCATGCGACGACACCGCCCACGGCGCCCGCCGCGAGCACCGCCCCGGCCATGATCCGCCGCCTGCGCGGCAGGTGCGGAATCCTCCCCGGTCCCCTCATGTCCGGCAGCGTGCCACCGCCGGGCCCGAGGCGGTAGAGCGCATATGGCCACGCCTGTCGCGTGCGCCCGCGCCCTCATGGGCGTCCACGGCGCCGCACGGCGCACCGGTGCCCCTCCGGGCGACCGGGGTGCGCCCGTCGCACCCGGATCCCGCGCCGTCCGCGCCCCGCCGGCACGGGGCGGGGGCGGTGGCCGCCGGTCAGGACCAGCGGCCCGTGCGGCCCAGGAGCAGAGCGGTGGCCGCCGTGCCCGCGGTCGAGGTGCGCAGCACGGTGCGGCCGAGGACGTACGCCTTCGCGCCCGCCTCCCGGAAGAGTTCCAACTCCTCGGGGGAGACGCCGCCTTCGGGGCCGACGACCAGCACGATCTCGCCCTCGGCGGGGAGTTCGGCGGTGGCCAGGGGTTCCTCGCCGGTCTCGTGGAGCACGGCGGCGAAGTCGGCCTTGGCCAAAAGTGCGGCGACCTGCCGGGTCGTCGCCGCGTCCGCGATCTCGGGGAAGCGGACCCGGCGGGACTGCTTGCTCGCCTCGCGGGCGGTCGAGCGCCACTTGCCGAGCGCCTTCAGGCCCCGCTCGCCCCGCCACTGCGTGATGCAGCGGGACGCGGACCACGGCACGATCGCGTCGACGCCGACCTCGGTCATCGTCTCCACGGCGAGTTCGCCCCGCTCGCCCTTGGGAAGGGCCTGGACGACGGTGATGCGGGGCGACGGGGGCGGTTCCTCGGCCGGGTCCGCCAGGTCGGCGACCACCAGCCGGTCCTTGCCCTCGGCGGCCTTCACCACGCCCTCGGTCCAGCGCCCCCGGCCGTCGGTGAGGACCACGTCCTCGCCCGGCCGCAGCCGCCTGACCGTGACCGCGTGCCGTCCCTCGGGGCCGTCGAGCACGAACTCCGTCCCGATGCCGTCGAGCCGGTCGACGACGAACACCGGCGCGGTCATCGCGCGCCACCTCCCGTCCCCGGACGGGCCGCAAGCCCCGTCCTGGCCGCGTCGTACTCGGTCATCAGCTCCTCCACCAGCCGTCCCGCGTGCACCTCACGGGCCATCCGGTGGCCCTGCCCCGCCCACAGTGCCATGCCCTGCGCGTCGCCCGCCCGGGCGGCCGCCCTGCGCAGGGGGGCGGTGAGGTGGTGGACCTCCGGGTAGGCGGCGGGCGCGTACGGGCCGTGCTCCCGCATGAAGCGGTTGACCAGTCCGCGGGCCGGCCGTCCGGTGAACGCCCGGGTCAGCTCCGTGTGCGGGAACAGCGGGTCGGTCAGCGCCTGCTTGTGCACGGGGTACGCCCCGGACTCGGGGGTGGCGAGAAAGGCCGTGCCGAGCTGGGCCGCGCTCGCGCCGGCCGCGAGGACGGCGGCGATCTGGCTGCCGTGCATGATGCCCCCGGCCGCGACGACCGGGATGTCCACCGCCTCGTGGACCTGGGCGACGAGCGACAGGACGCCGAGCCCGGCCCCGTCGTTCTCCGGCAGGTCGCGGTGGGTGCCCTGGTGGCCTCCGGCCTCCACGCCCTGGGCGATCACCGCGTCCGCGCCCGCCCGGTCCACGGCGAGCGCCTCCTCGACGGTGGTGGCGGTGGCGAGGACGAAGGTGCCGACCCGGTGCAGCGCGTCCACCACCTCGCGGTCGGGCACCCCGAAGTGGAAGGAGACCACCGGCACCGGGTCGTCCAGCAGGACGGCGAGTTTGGCGTCGTAGCCGTCGTCGTGGCCGCTCCTGGGGTCGCCCAGCTCGGTGTCGTACCACTCGGCCTCGCCGGCCAGCTGCTGGGCGTAGAGGTCGACGGCGCCGGGCTCGGCGCTCTCCGGCTGCGGCATGAACACATTGACGCCGAAGGCACGGCCGGTCAGCCCGCGCAGCTGCTTGATCTCCTGATACATGCCGTCCGCGGTCTTGTACCCGGCGGCGAGGAATCCCAGCCCGCCCGCGTCGGACACCGCGGCGGCCAGCCCCGGCACCGAGGGCCCGCCCGCCATGGGCGCCTGCACGATCGGGTACGGGAAGAGATCGGTCAGTGCGGAGGACATGACCGCATGGTGTCACGTCCTCCGCACACGTCCGCATCCGGGCACCCTTCGGCGCACACCGGGGGAAACCCCTCCGAACCATGCCGGGGACACCCTTCCGGGACCGGCTCCGGCGCCCGCCGGACACGCCCCTCGGCCGCGGGCGGCCGCGGGCACCCGGACACCGCGGGTGATCACGGGAATGGTCGCTGCCGACCGGGCCTGCTGCCTCCGCCGCGGGGGCGGCCCGGTTCCCGGCCGGGCTCCGCGCTCGCGTCAGCGCCCGTTGAACGCGTCCTTCAGCCGTGCGAACAGCCCCTGCTGTCCCGGCTGGAACTGCCCCTGCGGGCGCTCCTCGCCGCGCAGCTTGGCCAGCTCGCGCAGCAGGCGCTCCTGCTCGGGGTCGAGCTTGGTCGGGGTCTGCACCTCGACGTGCACGATGAGGTCGCCGCGTCCGCCGCCGCGCAGATGCGTGACACCCCGGCCGCGCAGCGGGATCGACTGGCCCGACTGGGTGCCCGGACGGATGTCGACCTCCTCCAGACCGTCCAGCGTCTCCAGCGGCACCTTGGTGCCGAGGGCCGCCGCGGTCATCGGGATGGTGACCGTGCAGTGCAGGTCGTCGCCGCGCCGCTGGAACACCGGGTGCGGCAGTTCCTGGATCTCGACGTAGAGGTCGCCGGCGGGGCCGCCGCCGGGGCCGACCTCGCCCTCGCCCGCGAGCTGGATGCGGGTGCCGTTGTCCACACCGGCCGGGATCTTCACGGTCAGCGTGCGGCGGGCGCGGACACGGCCGTCACCGGCGCATTCCGGGCACGGGGTGGGCACCACCGTGCCGAAGCCCTGGCACTGGGGGCAGGGGCGGGAGGTCATGACCTGGCCGAGGAAGGACCGGGTGATCTGGGAGACCTCACCGCGGCCGCGGCACATGTCGCACGTCTGGGCGCTGGTGCCGGGGGCCGCGCCCTCGCCGTTGCAGGTGTTGCACACGACGGCCGTGTCGACCTGGATGTCCTTCGTCGTGCCGAAGGTCGCCTCGTCCAGCTCGACCTCGATGCGGATCATCGCGTCCTGGCCCCGGCGTGTGCGCGAACGCGGTCCGCGCTGGGACGCCGTGCCGAAGAACGCGTCCATGATGTCGGAGAAGTTCCCGAAGGCACCCGCTCCGAAGCCGCTGCTCGCACCGGCGCCGGAGGACTGCGAGAGCGGGTCGCCGCCGAGGTCGTAGACCTGCTTCTTCTGCGGGTCCGACAGCACCTCGTAGGCGGCGTTGATCTCCTTGAACCGCTCCTGGGTCTTCGGATCCGGATTGACGTCCGGGTGCAGCTCGCGCGCGAGCCGCCGGAAGGCCTTCTTGATCTCTTCCTGCGACGCGTCGCGACGCACGCCGAGAACGGCGTAGTAGTCCGTGGCCACCTACGACTCCGCCAGGATCTGTCCGACGTACCGTGCCACTGCGCGTACTGCTCCCATCGTTCCCGGGTAGTCCATGCGGGTCGGTCCGACCACGCCGAGCTTGGCCACTGCCTCGCCGCCCGAACCGTAGCCGACCGACACGATGGACGTGGAGTTGAGTCCTTCGTGGGCGTTCTCGTGACCGATGCTCACGGTCATGTCCGTGCTCTTCGTCTCGCCGAGCAGCCTCAGCAGGACGACCTGCTCCTCCAGCGCCTCCAGGACCGGCCGGATGGTGAGCGGGAAGTCGTGCGCGAAGCGGGTCAGGTTGGCGGTGCCGCCGATCACCAGCCGCTCCTCGTTCTCCTCGACGAGCGTCTCCATCAGCGTGGACAGCACCGTCGAGACGGTTCCGCGGTCGTCGACCTCGAAGCTCTCGGGCAGGTCCTCCACCAGCTGCGGGACGTCCCGGAAGCGGCGGCCGGCGATCCGGCTGTTCAGCCGCGCCCGCAGATCGGCCAGGGAGGTCTCCCCGAAGGGGGCGGGGCAGTCGATCACCCGCTGCTCGACCCGGCCGGTGTCCGTGATCAGCACCAGCATCAGGCGGGCGGGCGCAAGCGACAGCAGCTCCACGTGCCGCACGGTCGAACGGGTCAACGACGGGTACTGCACCACGGCGACCTGCCGGGTCAGCTGCGCGAGCAGTCGCACCGTGCGGGCCACCACGTCGTCGAGGTCGACGGCGCCGTCGAGGAAGTTCTGGATGGCACGCCGCTCCGGCGCGCTCATCGGCTTGATCTCGGCCAGCTTGTCGACGAACAGGCGGTACCCCTTGTCGGTGGGGATACGTCCGGCACTGGTGTGCGGCTGGGCGATGTAGCCCTCTTCCTCCAGGGCCGCCATGTCATTGCGGACCGTGGCCGGCGAGACGCCGAGGTTGTGCCGCTCGGTCAGGGCCTTGGAGCCGACCGGCTCCTCAGTGCCGACGTAGTCCTGGACGATCGCGCGCAATACCTGAAGTCTCCGCTCGCTGAGCATCGCGCACACCTCCAGAAGTCGTTGGTCGGCTTCCCCGCTTGGCACTCGACGCGTAAGAGTGCCAGCTTTACTCGCACAGTGTACGGCTGCCGGGTATACCCCGGGCAAGGCGGTTGCGCCTTGGCACTAGCGTCTCCCCATGAGCGTGACGTGGGAAGAGTCGGGATGGGAACGGCTGGCGGACGGCGTCGGGCGCGTACGTCTTCCGGGGTGGGACTGCACCGTCGGGCTGGTGGTCGGGGCGGACCACGTACTGCTCGTGGACGCGGGGTCGAGCCTGGCGGAGGGCGCACGGCTGCGCGCGCAGGCACGCGGGCTGGCCGGCGGCGATGTGACGCTTCTCGCGCTGACCCATCCGCACTTCGACCATGTCTTCGGGGCGGCGGCGTTCACGGGTGCGGAGATCCTCGCCGCCGAGGGCTCCCGCGCGGTGTACGGCGGGGCGGAGGGCGCGCGTGCCGAGCTGCGCGCGGACGCGGTGCGCCACGGGCTGGACGCACGGGCGGCCGAGGAGGCGGCGGACGCCCTGGTGCGCCCCGGGCGCG
>NZ_MUME01000192.1 GCF_002155915.1 Streptomyces thermovulgaris
GGCGGGCCGGGCGCCCGGCCCGCCGGCTCGGACGGCCCGGGCGCCCGGTCGGTTCAGGAGAGCGTCTTCAGCGACGCCGCGTCGTACGGCTTCAGCTCCTCGAAGCGGCCGTTCAGGACCTTCTCCGCCCACTGGGGGTCCTGGAGCAGCGCGCGGCCCACGGCCACCAGGTCGAACTCGTCGCGCTCCATGCGGTCCAGCAGGTTGTCCAGGCTGCCGAGTGCCGCGCCCTCACCCTGGAACGCCTTGATGAAGTCGCCGTCCAGCCCGACCGAACCGACGGTGATGACCTGCTTGCCCGTCAGCTTCTTGGTCCAGCCGGCGAGGTTGAGGTCCGAGCCCTCGAACTCCGGGAGCCAGTAGCGGCGGGTGGAGGCGTGGAAGACGTCCACGCCGGCCTCCACGAGCGGGGTCAGGATCGCCTCCAGCTCCTCCGGGGTCTCGGCGAGGCGGGCGTCGTAGACCTCCTGCTTCCACTGCGAGAAGCGGAAGATGACCGGGAACTCGGGCGAGACGGCCGCACGCACCGCGGCCACGAGCTCCGCCGCGAACTTCGTCCGGGCCACCGGGTCGCCGCCGTAGGCGTCGGTGCGGCGGTTGGTGCCGGCCCAGAGGAACTGGTCGATCAAGTAGCCGTGGGCGCCGTGCAGTTCCACGCCGTCGAAGCCGATGCGCTCCGCCGCGGCGGCCGCCTCGGCGAAGGCGCCGATGACGTCGTCGATGTCCTTCTGGGTCATCACCTTTCCGGTGACCTCGGACTCGCCGACGCGCAGCCCGGAGGGACCGACCGGCGGCGCGTCCGGGAACGGGGGCCGGTTCGGCTTGCGGACCATGCCGATGTGCCACAGCTGCGGCACGATCGTGCCGCCCGCCGCGTGCACGGACTCGGCGACCTTCGCCCAGGCCGCCAGCTGCTCCTCGCCGTGGAACCGCGGCACCCGGCTGCTCTCACCGGCCGACGGGTGCCCCACATAGGTGCCCTCGGTGATGATCAGCCCGACACCGGCGGCGGCACGGCGGGCGTAGTACGACCGCACGTCCTCCCCGGGAATGCCATCCGGCGAGAACATACGGGTCATCGGCGCCATCACGATCCGGTTGGGAACGGTGAGGCCGTTCAGCGCGACGGGACGGGAGAGGATCTGTGCCGCGCGGGAGGCGGAGGACGTGACGGTCACGTGGGAAGCTCCTCGTGAGTGACTTTGTCGACCGGACGGTATGTGCGCATGCATCGTTGCAGCTTCTGAAGCAAACACCCGGACGCCGGTCCGCATTCCGGCCCCGCGAGCCCTCTCGTGTGACGCCCCTCACGCCGTCCCGGTCCGGCCGCCCCGCTCACCGTGTCGCCGAAGGGCCGACTGGACGCCGACGGCGCCCGGCCGAAGTGCACGGTGCCGGGACAGCCCTGCAGGATCCCGTCCTTGGAGCGCGTACGGTCCGGCTCGACAGCCCGGACGACGGCCTTCGGGGAGACGCCGGAGCCGGTCCGGACGAAAGGCCCGGCTCAGGGAAAACGCCGAGGGCGGCACCCCCTGCTGCCAGGGAGTGCCGCCCTCGGTCGGACGGTCGATCAACCGGAACCGGTCGATCAGAAGTCCATGTCACCGCCCGGCATGCCGGCGCCGGCGCCCGCCTTCTCCTTCTCGGGCTTGTCGGCGACGACGGCCTCGGTGGTGAGGAACAGACCGGCGATGGAGGCCGCGTTCTGCAGGGCGGAACGGGTCACCTTGGCCGGGTCGATGATGCCCTCGGCGATCATGTCCACGTACTCGCCGGTCGCGGCGTTCAGGCCGTGGCCCGGGGTGAGGTTGCGGACCTTCTCCACCACGACGCCGCCCTCGAGGCCGGCGTTGACGGCGATCTGGGCCAGCGGAGCGGTCAGGGCCTTGCGGACGATCTCGGCACCGACGGCCTCGTCGCCCTCCAGGTCCAGCTTCTCGAAGGAGGTCTGCGAGGCCTGGACCAGGGCCACGCCACCACCGGCGACGATGCCCTCCTCGACGGCCGCCTTGGCGTTGCGCACCGCGTCCTCGATGCGGTGCTTGCGCTCCTTGAGCTCCACCTCGGTGGCGGCACCGGCCTTGATGACCGCGACACCGCCGGCGAGCTTGGCCAGGCGCTCCTGCAGCTTCTCGCGGTCGTAGTCGGAGTCGCTGTTCTCGATCTCGGCGCGGATCTGGTTCACGCGGCCCTGGACCTGCTCGGCGGAGCCGGCACCGTCGACGATGGTGGTCTCGTCCTTGGTGACGACCACCTTGCGGGCGCGGCCCAGCAGGTCGAGGGTGGCGTTCTCCAGCTTGAGGCCGACCTCCTCGGAGATGACCTCGCCGCCCGTGAGGATGGCGATGTCGCCGAGCATGGCCTTGCGGCGGTCGCCGAAGCCCGGGGCCTTGACGGCGACGGACTTGAAGGTGCCGCGGATCTTGTTGACGACCAGGGTCGACAGGGCCTCGCCCTCGACGTCCTCGGCGATGATCAGCAGCGGCTTGCCCGACTGCATGACCTTCTCGAGCAGCGGGAGCAGGTCCTTGACCGCGGAGATCTTGGAGTTGGCGATGAGGATGTACGGGTCCTCGAGCACCGCCTCCATGCGCTCCATGTCGGTGGCGAAGTAGGCGGAGATGTAGCCCTTGTCGAAGCGCATGCCCTCGGTGAGCTCGAGCTCCAGGCCGAAGGTCTGCGACTCCTCGACGGTGATGACGCCTTCCTTGCCGACCTTGTCCATGGCCTCGGCGATCAGCTCACCGATCTGGGTGTCGGCGGCGGAGATGGAGGCGGTGGAAGCGATCTGCTCCTTGGTCTCGACCTCCTTGGCCTGGTCGAGCAGAGCGCTGGAGACAGCCTCGACGGCCTTCTCGATACCGCGCTTGAGAGCCATCGGGTTGGCACCGGCGGCGACGTTGCGCAGGCCTTCCCGCACCAGGGCCTGGGCGAGCACGGTCGCGGTGGTCGTACCGTCACCGGCGACGTCGTCGGTCTTCTTGGCGACTTCCTTGACCAGCTCGGCGCCGATCTTCTCGTACGGGTCCTCGAGCTCGATCTCCTTGGCGATGGAGACACCGTCGTTGGTGATCGTGGGGGCGCCCCACTTCTTCTCGAGGACGACGTTGCGGCCCTTGGGGCCCAGGGTCACCTTGACGGCGTCCGCGAGCTGGTTCATGCCGCGCTCGAGGCCGCGCCGCGCCTCCTCGTCGAACGCGATGATCTTGGCCATGTGAAGTGGTCCCTCCAGGACTGGGGGTGATTCCTTCGGACCGCGCCCGCGCCCGCGACGGACGGCTCGCCGGCCAGTGGTTCCTTGCTCCACCGGACCTGCGGGCCTCACCGACCCGGTCCTTCCGTTGTCACTCTCACCTTCAGAGTGCTAACGCCAATGATTAGCACTCGGCATGGTCGAGTGCAAGCGCCCCCGGTGGGATCAGCCCGGGGCGAACAGGGAGAAGAGCCCCGGATCGAACCGGACGAAAGGGACCGTCGAACCGGGGGAAGAGCCGGCGGAAGAGCCGGGCGAAGTCCCCCGAGGAGGCCCTGGAGGAATAAGGACGTGCGAAGGGCCCGCGCCGGCGGCGCGGGCCCTTCGTCCGATGACGTCCGAAGAACGTTCAGGCGGTGACGCGGACCATGTCGGCCTGCGGACCCTTCTGACCCTGCGAGATCTCGAACTCCACCCGCTGGCCCTCTTCCAGCGTGCGGTAGCCGTCCATCTGGATCGCGCTGTAGTGGACGAAGACGTCTGCACCACCGTCGACCGCGATGAAGCCGTATCCCTTCTCCGCGTTGAACCACTTGACGGCGCCCTGAGCCATGCCTAACTCCCCTATTACTGGCCCTTGCACAGATCCACACTTCGCGGATCCGGGTCAGACCTCACCCCCCATGGATTGGGGGCGTGCGCCGGAACGCGTCGACCGCGGCTGAATGTATCTGCCCAACTGCCCTCTGCAACAGGTCACTCGGACGAGAAATCCGGACGCCGACAGCCGGGAATGTGACGAGAATTCACCTGAATTCAGGCCAAGTCAGACCGTACGAACGAGACATATGGCGCAAAGAACGCACACACTTTGGCTGCTTCTTGTCGGGTGTGCGGCAGGAATTCATGGCTCAGGACCCGGGAATCGGGGGCCCGTTCCCCAACTCTACCGCGTTTAATCACACAGAATTGCCCCCTCCGCTTCTCTTACGGAGGGGGCGGTTCCGAACACGTTCGGTGACGCCTGTTACCGAAGGTAATGAGCGTCCTCGGGGGCGGTCATCCGCCGGCGACGGCCGGGATGATCGAGACGCCCGCGCCGTCCGGCGTGGCCGTCTCCAGGCCCTGCTCGAACCGGACGTCGTCGTCGTTGACGTAGACGTTGACGAACCGGCGCAGCCTGCCCTGGTCGTCCAGGACGCGGGCGGCGATGCCCGTGTACTTCTTCTCCAGGTCCGAGATGACCTCCTTGAGGGTCGCCCCCTCGGCCGTGACCTCGGCCTGGCCGCCGGTGTAGGTGCGCAGGATGGTGGGGATGCGGACGGTCACGCTCATTGCAGGCCAGCCTCTCGGAAGGAGTCCAGGGTCGGGCGGATCGTCGCGGTGAGCCCCGTGCCGGCCACCGCGTCCAGCGTCTTCAGGCCGTCGCCGGTGTTGAGGACGACCGTGGTCTTCGCCGGGTCGAGGACGCCGTTCTCGATCAGCTTCTTCGTCACGCCGACGGTCACCCCGCCGGCCGTCTCCGCGAAGATGCCCTCGGTCCGGGCGAGCAGCCTGATGGCGTCCACGATCTGTTCGTCGGTCACGTCCTCCACGGCACCGCCGGTGCGGCGCGCGATGTCCAGGACGTACGGTCCGTCGGCCGGGTTGCCGATGGCGAGCGACTTGGCGATGGTGTCCGGCTTCTGCGGCCGTACGACGTCGTGGCCGGCCTTGAAGGCGGCCGACACCGGGGAGCAGCCCTCGGCCTGCGCGCCGAAGATCTTGTACGGCCTGTCCTCGACCAGGCCGAGCTCGATCAGCTCCCGCAGCCCCTTGTCGATCTTGGTGAGCTGGGAGCCGGAGGCGATCGGGACGACGATCTGGTCGGGCAGCCGCCAGCCGAGCTGTTCGCAGATCTCGTACGCCAGCGTCTTGGAGCCCTCGGCGTAGTACGGCCGCAGGTTGACGTTGACGAAGCCCCAGCCCTCGCCGGCCGGGTCGCCGATCAGCTCGGAGCAGAAACGGTTCACGTCGTCATAGGTGCCCTCGATGCCCACGAGCCGGCCGCCGTAGACGGCGGCCATGACGACCTTGCCCTGCTCCAGGTCGTGCGGGATGAACACGCAGGAGCGGAAGCCGGCGCGGGCGGCGGCGGCACCGACGGCACCGGCGAGGTTGCCGGTGGAGGAGCAGGACAGGGTGGTGAAGCCGAAGGCGCGGGCCGCCTCCAGGGCCTGGGCGACCACACGGTCCTTGAAGGAGTGCGTCGGGTTGCCGGAGTCGTCCTTGACGAAGAGCCTGCCGGCGTCGACACCGAGTTCACGGGCGAGGCGGTCGGCCTGGACGAGCCGGGTCCAGCCCGGGTTGAGGTTGGGCTTGTCGGCCACGTCCGCGGGGACGGGCAGCAGCGGCGCGTAGCGCCACAGGCTCGTGGGGCCCGTCTCGATCCGCTTGCGCAGCCCCTCGGTGTCGTAGCCCGAGAAGTCGTAGGCGACCTCCAGCGGGCCGAAACACTCCTCGCAGGCGAAGACCGGGCCGAGGGGAACGCGGTGGCCGCACTCGCGGCAGCTCAGCGCCGTGGCAGGGCCGAGGTCGACAGTGGGTACGGTGGAACCAGTGCTGCTTGCAGCAGTCTGCACAGCCATGTGAGGCGAGGCCCTTTCTCCTCATCTTCCTCACGGCGCATCTCGCCGTGAGACGGAATTGGCACCTTCCCTAGCCGGGAGCCTCGCGTGGACGAGCGACCGTGGTCGGCACGCGCCGATCAGCGGTCTACGAGAACCGGCTGGAGGGTTGCCGGGGCTTCATCGGGCCGTGTCCCTCTGCCCCTCTGGATGAGCTGTATGACGTTGTCGGTATGCGGTTGTGGGCGGCGGAGACCCCGGTATGCGATGGTCATCCGCGTTGCTCAAGACTGTATCCGAAGGGCCACGGCCGTCGAGATGGCCGTCCGAACCGCGAGACAACCGTGAGGAGCCGCCAGACCGTGCTGGAAGAAGTCGAGCGCTGGCTCGCCACCCGCTCCTGGTCCGTGGCCGACCGTCCGCTCCGTCAGATCCTGGCCGCCAAGCAGCGCACCGGCCAGACGGTCTCCGTCGTCCTGCCCGCCCTCAACGAGGAGGAGACCGTCGGCGACATCGTCGCCGCCATCCGGCGCGACCTGATGGAGCGGTCCCCGCTCGTGGACGAGCTCGTCGTCGTGGACTCCGGCTCCACCGACCGCACCTTCGAGGTGGCCGCCGCCGCGGGCGCACGGGTCGTGCACCGCGACGAGATCCTGCCGCGTCTGCCGGCGGTGCCCGGCAAGGGCGAGGTGCTGTGGCGCTCCCTGCTCGTCACGCGGGGGGACATCCTCTGCTTCGTCGACGCCGACCTCAGGGACTTCTCCTCCGACTTCGTCACCGGCATCGTGGGCCCGCTGCTCACCGACCCCGGCATAGCCCTGGTCAAGGCCATGTACGACCGGCCCCTGACGGTGTCCGACGGATCCGGCTCCGGCACGGTCTCCGCCGGGCAGGGCGGACGGGTCACCGAGCTGATGGCACGTCCGCTGCTCAACATGCACTGGCCGCAGCTGGCCGGCTTCGTGCAGCCGCTCGGCGGCGAGTACGCGGCCCGCCGTTCGCTGCTGGAGCGGCTGCCGTTCCCCGTCGGCTACGGCGTCGAGCTCGGCATGCTGGTCGACGCCCTGCACCTGGTGGGCCTGGACGCCCTCGCCCAGGTCGACGTCGGGGTGCGCAAGCACCGGCACCAGGACGGGCAGGCGCTCGGCCGGATGGCCGCCGCGATCTACCGCACCGCCCAGCTGCGCCTGGCCCGCGGTCATCTGCTCCGCCCCGCCCTGACCCAGTTCGAGCGCGGCGAGAACGGCTTCGAGCCGCGGACGTACCCCGTGGACACCGAGGAGCGGCCCCCCATGGCCGGAATCGCGGAGTACGCGGCCCGGAAAGTGGCGTGACCGACGCGACCGGGCACGGCGGAACGCGGCGGGGCGGGAGAACCGGGAAAACGGCGGGGAACAGGGGAAAGCGACAGGAGAGCAGGAGGAAGGCGAGGGCGGGAGAGCGGTGTGCGCCCGCGGCTCGTCCCCCTGGCCTGAAACCCCGGTTCGCCCGTGCACGGCCGTCCACGAAGCCGAGTCGTACGTTTGAGCGTTTCCGGGCCGGGCTAGGTTGAGGACCATGGCTTCAACGCACGGTGCCAAGGTACTGGTCGCTTCCAATCGCGGTCCGGTCTCGTACGAAGTGCGCGAGGACGGCTCGCTGAACGCCCGGCGCGGCGGCGGAGGACTGGTCTCCGGACTGTCCGCGATCGGCCCGGAGGCGGGCGCGGTCTGGGTGTGCGCCGCGCTGAGCGACGCCGACCGGACGGCGGCGCACCGCTTCGAGGGCGGGCGCCGGCTGCCGCCGGAGGACACCGGCGGTCAGCGGGTACGGATGCTGGACATCGACGCGGAGGTGTTCTCCGACGCGTACAACGGCATCGCCAACTCCGTGCTGTGGTTCGTCCACCACATGCTCTACCAGACCCCCCTGGAGCCGGTCTTCGACGCGGAGTTCCGCCGCCAGTGGGCGTCGTACGAGGCCTACAACCGGGCCTTCGCCCAGGCGCTGGCGGAGGAGGCGGCCGAGGGCGCGACCGTGCTCGTGCAGGACTACCACCTGACGCTCGTGCCGGGGATGCTGCGCGACTTCCGGTCGGACGTGCGGATCGGGCACTTCTCGCACACGCCGTGGGCGCCGGCGGACTACTTCCGGCTGCTGCCCGACGACATCGCCGAGCAGGTGCTGCGCGGGATGCTGGGCGCGGACCGGCTGGGCTTCCTCACCCGGCGGTGGGCGGACGCGTTCGCCGAGTGCTGCGACGCCCTGGTCGGCGGGCTCGGCGGCACCCGGATCGGGGTGCACGGGCTGGGCGCGGACGCCGAGTTCCTGCGGGAGCGCTCGCAGCGGGCCGACGTCAAGGAACGGATGGTGGCGCTGCGCGAGGAGATCGGCGCGGCCCCGGACGGCAGTGCGCGCAGGACGATCGTGCGGGTGGACCGGACGGAGCTGTCCAAGAACATCGTGCGGGGGCTGCTCGCCTACCGGCGGCTGCTGGAGGACCGCCCGGAGTGGCGCGAACGGGTGGTGCATCTCGCCTTCGCGTACCCCTCGCGGCAGGACCTCGCGGTGTACCGGGAGTACACCGCCGAGGTGCAGCGGCTGGCGCAGGAGATCAACGAGCAGTACGGAACGCCCGGCTGGCGGCCGGTGCTGCTGCACGTCAAGGACGACTTCGCCCGGTCGCTGGCGGCGTACCGGATCGCGGACGTGGCGCTGGTCAACCCGATCCGGGACGGGATGAACCTGGTGGCCAAGGAGGTGCCGGTCGTCTCCGACTCCGGGTGCGCCCTGGTGCTGTCGCGGGAGGCGGGGGCGTACGCGGAGCTGGGGGACGACGCGGTGACCGTCAACCCGTACGACGTGGTGGGAACGGCCCGGGCGCTGCACGAGGCGCTGAGCATGCCGGGAGCGGAGCGGCTGGAGCGCACCAAGCGGCTGGCCGCCGCCGCGACCGCGCTTCCTCCCACCCAGTGGTTCCTGGACCAGCTGAACGAGCTGAGCGCCTGACAAAGCGGGTTCTTCGGGGCGGGGCGGCGCGGCGCCCGCTCCCGCCCCGAAGAACCCGGGGGCGCTCCGCACGAAGCCCGGGGGCGCCCTACACGCGCGCCGCCAGCGCCCTCAGCAGCTCCACCACACCGGCCGGGCCGTCCACCACCAGGTCCGCCCGCTCCGACAGCTCCGTGACCTCCGTGCTGCCGCTGCACACCAAAAGCCCCGGCAGGCCGTCCGAGCGGAGCTTTTCCACCGCGGCATAGGCGGGCAGGTCGCCGAGGTCGTCGCCGGCGTAGAGGACCGCGCCGGGGCCCAGGGCGCGGACGTGGTCCAGCAGGGCGACGCCCTTGTCCATGCCGGGGGGCCGCAGTTCGAGGACCATGCGGCCGGGTTCGACGATCAGACCGTGGCGGGCGGCCAGGTCGGCGAGCGGGTCGCGGAGCAGGTCGAAGGCGGCCTGGGGGTCGTCGGCACGGCGGGTGTGGACGGCGACGGACCGGCCCTTCTCCTCGACCCGGGTGCCGCTGCGGGCGCCGATCCGCTCCAGGAGGCCGGGCAGTTCGGCACGGGCCGCGGCGACTCCGGGGTGCGGGGCCGGGGCGGTGACGGCGCCCGTGGCGGCGTCCCAGCGTTCGGCGCCGTAGTGGCCGAGGACGACGAGGTGTTCCAGGCCGGGCACGCCCGCGAAGCCGCCGTGGCGCACCGCGACGTCGGCCGGGCGGCCGGTGACCACCACCACGGCGGCCACCTTGGGGGCGAGGGCGGCGAGCGCGGGCACCGCGTCCGGGTGGGCCCGGGCCTGGTCGGGGTCGGGCACGATCGGGGCGAGCGTCCCGTCGAAGTCGAGCGCGATCACCGCGCGCTCCGGCCGCTCGAGGATCGCGGCGAGCCCGTCCCGGCCGGCCCGTGTGGCCGGTGTCGGCAGGGCGGGGAGGGAGCCGGCCGGGTCGTTGGCGTGACTGTCCTGACTGCTACCCATGTGCCGAACCTATCCGCCCGGGGCCGGGCGCACTCCTCGGCGGCGCACTGTGCGCGAGGTCACCGCTCGGCGCGCCGGGCCTCGCGTATGCGCCGCAGCCGGTTCACCGTGACGGGGTCGTGGGCCAGGGCGCGGGTGTCGTCGAGGAGGGCGTTGAGGAGCTGGTAGTAGCGGACGGGCGACAGCCCCAGCTCCTCCCTTATGGCGCGCTCCTTCGCACCGGGGCCGGAGAAGCCGCGGCGCTCCAGGGCGAGGATGTCCCGCTCCCTGCGGCCGAGTGCGTGCTCCCCGTCGCCCTGGGCCTCCCGGCCGTCCTGGGCGCTGCCTCGGCCGTCGTCCTGGGTGCCGCCGTCGTCGCGGTCGTCGCGTCCGTCGCCGTCGTCTCGACTGCCGTGTCCGTCGCGGTTGTCGGGGTCGTCGCGGTCGTGGGCCATGCCAGCACCGTAACCACCGCCGGCGACAACGCCGGACCCGCCGGTCCCGCGCCGCCGTCCCGCGCCCCGTCCGCCCCGGACCGCCGCCGTGCGCCGAACGGGCCCGGACGGCGCCGGGACCGGCACCGGCGCGGGGCACGAACGTCCGAAAAAGATCAGCCATAAGGCTGCCACCGCACGAATGGACTAGACCTCTTGTGGGTCCAAGGGTCACACTGTCCCCCGTGGGACACGTCATCGCCCTCGATGTGGGCGGCACCGGGATGAAAGCGGCTCTGATCGCCGCCGACGGCTCCCTGCTGCACCGGGCGCGCCGGGCGACCGGCCGTGAGCACGGCCCGGACGCCGTGGTGGAGGGCATCCTCGACTTCGCCGCCGATCTGCACGCACACGGCGCGGCACACCTGGGCGAGAAGGCCGCCGCGGCCGGGATCGCCGTGCCCGGCATCGTCGACGAGGAGCGGGGGGTGGCCGCCTACTCCGCCAACCTCGGCTGGCGTGACGTGCCCCTGCGCGACCTGCTCGCCGAACGGCTCGGCGTCCCCGTGGCCCTGGGGCACGACGTGCGCGCCGGCGGGCTCGCCGAGGGCCGGATCGGGGCGGGCCGGGGCACGGACCGGTTCCTGTTCGTGCCGCTGGGCACCGGCATCGCGGGCGCCATCGGCATCGACGGCCGGGTGGAGGCGGGCGCGCACGGCTTCGCGGGCGAGATCGGCCACATCGTCGTACGGCCCGGCGGCCCGCCCTGTCCGTGCGGGCAGCGCGGCTGCCTGGAGCGGTTCGCCTCCGCGGCGGCGGTCGGCCGGGCCTGGGCCGAGGCGTGCGGGGATCCGGAGGCGGACGCGGCCCACTGCGCCAGGGCCGTGGAGTCCGGCGACCCCAGGGCACGGGCGGTCTGGCAGGAGGCCGTGGACGCGCTCGCCGACGGGCTGGTCACCGCGCTGACCCTGCTGGACCCCCGCACTCTGATCATCGGCGGCGGGCTCGCCGAGGCGGGCGAGACGCTGTTCGCACCGCTGCGGGAGGCCGTCCGGCGGCGGATCACCTTCCAGAAGCCGCCCTCGATCGTCCCCGCCGCCCTGGGGGACACCGCCGGCTGCCTGGGCGCGGGGCTGCTGGCCCGGGATCTGCTGACCGCTTCCGCAGCTTCCACGGCTTCCACGATGTCCACGACTTCCCCAGCTTCCACGACTTCCCGGAGGTAGCCGCCTGATGGCCCCCTGCAAGGTTTTCACCGGAGCCCGGGTGGTGCTGCCCACCGGAACCGTGGACGGCGGCCGGGTGATCGTCGACGGCACACGGATCGCCGACCGCGCCCCCGAGGACGCCGAGATCCTCGACGTGCGCGGGCACTGGCTGGTCCCCGGCTTCGTCGACCTCCACAACCACGGCGGGGGCGGCGCCTCCTTCTCGGGCACCGCCGACGACGCGCTGACCGCCGTCGAGACCCACCGGCGGCACGGCACCACCACCCTGGTCGCCTCCACCGTCACCGACGACCTGGGCACCCTGGTCAAGCAGGCGGGACTGCTGTCGGAGCTGGCCGAGCAGGGGGAGATCGCGGGCATCCACTTCGAGGGGCCGTTCATCTCGCCGTGCCGCAAGGGCGCGCACTCCGAGGCGCTGCTGCGCGACCCGGACCCGGCCCAGGTGCGCAAGCTGCTCGACGCCGCGCGCGGCCGGGCGAAGATGGTCACGCTCGCCCCCGAGCTGCCGGGGGGCCTGGACTCCGTGCGGCTGCTCGCGGACCACGGCGTGATCGCGGCGGTCGGGCACACGGACGCCACGTACGAGCAGACGGTGGAGGCGATCGACGCCGGGGCCACCGTCGCCACCCATCTGTTCAACGCGATGCCGCCCCTGGGGCACCGCGCCCCGGGTCCGGTCACGGCCCTGCTGGAGGACGAGCGGGTCACGGTCGAGCTGATCAACGACGGGGTGCATCTGCATCCGGCCACCCTCGAACTGGCCTTCCAGCACGCGGGCCCCGAGCGGGTCGCCTTCATCACCGACGCCATGGACGCCGCCGGGAACGGCGACGGCCGCTACACGCTCGGCCCGCTCCAGGTCGAGGTCGCAGACGGAGTGGCGCGGCTGGTGGAGGGCGGCTCGATCGCGGGGTCGACCCTGACCCTGGACCGGGCCTTCCGGCGTGCCGTGACGGTCGACCGGCTGCCGGTCGAGCACGTGGTGGCCGCGCTGTCCGCCAACCCGGCCCGGCTGCTCGGCCTGGACGACCGGGTGGGCTCCCTGGAGCCCGGCAAGGACGCCGACCTGGTGCTGTTCGACGAGGACTTCACGCTGAAGGGCGTGATGCGGCAGGGCTCCTGGGTGGTCGACCCCCGACTGGGATGATCCGTCCGTCCGTGCGGCCGGGTGGCCGATCCGCGGGCTGGGCGGTCCGCCGGGTCTTTGGCATGATCGAAGCTCCGGAACATCGCAGCACGCGCTCCTACTCGGGGGAGGTCGGCCCACGTGATCCTCACGGTCACGCTGAACACCGCTCTCGACATCACCTATCGGGTGCCGTCCCTGAAGCCCCACGCCTCCCACCGGGTGTCCGAGGTGACCGTGCGGCCCGGCGGCAAGGGCATCAATGCCGCCCGGGTCCTCGCGGCCCTGGGCCACGAGGTGACGGTCACCGGTTTCGCGGGCGGGGCCACCGGGCGTGAGCTGCGCGACCGGCTCGCCTCCCAGGCGCCGGGGGTGGTGGACGCCCTCGTCCCGGTCGCGGGCGCGACCCGGCGCACCACGGCCGTCGTGGACGCGCGCACCGGCGACACCACCCAGTTCAACGAGCCGGGCCCGGTCGTCGGCCCCGCCGAGTGGGCCACCCTCCAGGACGTGTACAAGGAGCTGCTCGGCTCGGTGTCGGCGGTGGCGCTGTGCGGCAGCCTGCCGCCGGGACTGCCGGTGGGCGCGTACGCCGGTCTGATACGCACGGCGCGGGCGGCCGGGGTCCCCGTGCTGCTGGACACCAGCGGCGAGGCCCTGCGGCGCGGAGTGGCGGCCCGCCCCGACATCATCAAGCCGAACGCCGCGGAGCTGGCCGAGCTCACCGGCTCCCACGAGCCCCTGCGTGCCGCCCAGGACGCCCGTCGGCGCGGTGCCCGCGCGGTGGTCGCCTCCCTGGGCGCCGACGGTCTGCTCGCCCACACCCCCGACGGCATCTGGCGGGCCGCTCCGCCCGCCCGGGTCCAGGGCAACCCCACCGGCGCCGGCGACTCGGTGGTCGCGGGCCTGCTCTCCGCCCTGGCGGAGAACCTTCCCTGGCCGGACCGCCTGGCCCGCGCGGCGGCCCTGTCCACGGCGACGGTCCTGTCCCCGGCGGCGGGCGAGTTCGACCGCCAGGCCTACGAGAAGCTGCTGGGACAGGTGGCGGTGACCGCGGAGGTCAACGCCGCCTGACAAGGGTCAGCCGCCGACCCAGCCCTCCACCAGCCAGAGCTGGTCGAGGTTGGCGTCGCACTGGTTGCCCTCCTCGCACGAGATCTTGATGGTGTTCGTGCCCTTGTTGAGCTGGACGTAGTTGTACGTCTTCGTCCAGCCCTTCTCGTAGTCGCCCTCGGGCGCGCCCGCCCAGTTCTTCAGCTTCACGAGCGTGGTGGACGGCTTGCCGTTGACCGTGAGGGTGGCGGTGCCGTCCTTGCCCGGGACGCCGTAGGTGAGGAAGAGGGTGTACTTGCCGTCCTCGGGGATGCCGTTGACGTTCCAGGTGACCGAGGCGCCGGGGTTGTTGAAGTTCGTCACGTAGACGCCGCCGTCCGCCTTGGCGCCCGGGACGTCCGAGGCGGTCGTCGCGCCGTTCTCCAGCAGGAGCGCCTTGGCGTCGATCTTCGGCAGCTCCTTCCGGGGAGCCTCGCTGGTGCTCGTCGACGGGGTCGGCTCGGCGCTCTGCGTGACCGTGGGGGTCGCGCCTCCGGCCTTGTTCTCGCCCTTGTCCCCGGAGTCGCCGCTGAGCATGGCGACGCCGATGCCGGCGACGACCGCGGCGACCACCGCGACGGCACCGATCAGCAGCCCCTTGGTGTTCGGACCCCGGCCCCGGCCAGCACCGCCCTGGTGCTGCTGCCGGGCCGTGGGGGCACCGCCCGGATAGGTCTCCGGGGCGGCGTAGTGCGCGTTCGGCTGGCCGAAGGCGCCCTGCTGCTGCGGGGCCGCAGGGGGCTGGCCGTACTGCCGCTGACCGACGGGGCGGACCCGGTTCACCGAATGAGGGTAGCCGTAACCACCGGAGGGCGGCTGGGCTCCCTTGGCCTGACCGTCGGCGTACAGGTAGCCGAACGGATCGTCGTCCTCGGGCGTGCTCGCGCCGCTGTTGCCGGCCGTCATCCCTTGGTCTCCTCAAGCGTGGTGCGGGTGGTGCAGTACGTCGTGAGAGATAGCGAGCCTACCTGCTTCCTGGGGCCCGAACGGGTGACTCACCCCGCACCCATGCGCTGACCTGCGGTTCAGCCGGCACGACGATGTTGCCGGGGGCGGGACCTTTTCTCGATGTACATCCGTTCGTCGGCGGATTTCAGCACTTCGTCCGCCGTCATGCCGCAGCAGGCCCAGCCGATGCCGAAGCTCGCCCCGACCCGGACGGCCCGGCCCTCGGCCCGGATCGGCTGGATGATCTCGTTGCGCAGGCGTACGGCGAGGTCCTGGGCGTCGGCCTGGCCGAGGCCGTCGGCGAGGATCACGAACTCGTCGCCGCCGAGACGGGCCACGGTGTCGCCGTCGCGCACGCCGTTGCTCAGCCGCCGGGCCACCTCGATGAGGACGGCGTCGCCCGCGTTGTGCCCGAACCGGTCGTTGATCGACTTGAAGCCGTCGAGGTCGCAGAAGAGGACGGCCAGCCCCTTGGTGCCGTCGTCGCGGTCGCCCTCGGGCGCGACCACGTGCACATGGTGGTCGTAGGAGTCGTACGCCGGTGCGCCCGGGGAGAAGTCGAAGTCGTGGCCGCCGAGGTCGTAGGCGGGGTGGCCGTAGGCCGCGTCCAGCGACTCCGGCTCGCAGCCGCTGCCCGTCCGGGGCCGCTGGCACAGCCGGGCGGACAGCCGGGAGCGCAGCTCGGCGGCGTTGGGCAGACCGGTGAGGGAGTCGTGGGAGGCGCGGTGGGCGAGCTGGAGCTCGCGGCGCTTGCGCTCCTCGATGTCCTCGACGTGGGTGAGCAGGAAACGGGGGCCGTCGGCGGTGTCGGCGACGACGGAGTTGCGCAGGGAGACCCAGACGTAGGTGCCGTCCCGGCGGGCGAGGCGCAGCTCGGCCCGGCCGCCCTCGGCGGAGGTCCGCAGCAGGGTGCCCACGTCCTCGGGGTGGACGAGATCGGAGAAGGAGTAGCGGCGCATCGCGGAGGCGGGGCGGCCCAGCAGCCGGCACAGGGCGTCGTTGGAGCGCAGGATGCGTCCGTGCTGCTCCCCGCCCATCTCGGCGATGGCCATGCCGGAGGGGGCGTACTCGAAGGCCTGGCGGAAACTCTCCTCGCTGGCGCGCAGGGCCTGCTGCTCGCGTTCCAGGCGGACCAGGGCGCGCTGCATGTTCGCGCGCAGACGGGCGTTGCTGATGGCTATGGCGGCCTGGAACGCGTACATCTGCAGCGCCTCGCGGCCCCAGGCGCCGGGCCGGCGGCCGTTGCGCGGGCGGTCCACGGAGATCACGCCGAGCAGTTCACCGGAGGAGCCGGGGGTGTACATGGGCGCGTACAGCCGGTCGGAGGGGTGCCACTCGTCCTCGAAGCGGGGTTCGGGCCCCTCGGTGTGCCACTGCGGGACGTCGTCGTTGTCGAGGACCCAGCCCTCGGTGTGGGGTATGAAGACCAGCCCGTCCCAGTGCTCGCCCATGGAGAGCCGGCGCTCCCAGGACTCGCGGGAGCCGACCCGGCCGGTCATGAGGGCCGCGGCGGCGGGGTTCCCGGCGAAGGCGGCGACGACGAGGTCGCCGTCGGGGCGGACGAGGTTGACGCAGGCCAGCTCGTAGCCGAGGCCCTTCACGATGCCGTCGGCGACGGTCTGCAGCGTGTCGGCCAGGCTTCTCGCGGTGTTCATCTCCGCCATGGCCTGGTGCAGTCGCCGCAGGGTCGAAAGGCGTACGTACGGTTCCGACTCGCTCTCCATGTTCGCCCTCCCCCCGCGACCTCGTGGTGAATCAATAGGGTGCTCTTCGGCGTATCGCCCTGTGCGGTCTCCGCCACTGAATCACAGCGCGAAGCCCACCCGGTACACAGGGTCAACAATTCATGGCTCTTGTGACTCAAGTCACAGAAAAGCGTGCGTAATGGAGTGGAGTTTCTGCGTTTTCCTTGTGCGTTTCCCGACCGCGGATGGTGTGCGTGTGCGGACATGATGCACGAGATCTCCGGCGCACCGCGCAGGAACCGCGGTTTCCCGCCCACGCTCCGCCCGGCCCCGGATCCTCCGTCCGGAACGCGCCGGACCGGAACGCCCGGCACCGCTCCACCGTACTGCGGCCGTCCGGCGGGACCGGTGCCCCACCGCCCGGAGGACACCGGGCGCCCCGGCCCCGGTCCTGCGCCCTGCGAACCGGGCCCATCCGGACGAAAGACCTAGGTCCGGCTTCGGGCGGAGGCCCGATGCGAGGGGCGAGAACCGCTGGCTAGCGTTTCGTGTGTGCTGAACCCATCCCTTGCGTCCTCCGTCTCCTCCCCCGCCTCCTCCTCCGTCCCCGGGCATGCTGAGGGGGTGACCCACGAGGAATTCCGTGCCGCGATGTCCCGGCTGGCCGCGGGTGTGGTCCTGGTGACCGCGCAGGAGCCGCCGCTCGACCCGGACGACCCCGACGCACCGGCCGGCGAGGACGCGGGCATGACCGCGACGGCGTTCATGTCGGTGTCCCTGGACCCGCCGCTGGCCCTGGTCAGCCTGCGCGAGGGCTCCCGCATGGACGACCTGCTGGCCGAACAGCCGCTGTGGGCGGTGTCGATCCTCGCGGAGGACCAGCGGCACATCGCCGGCCGCTTCGCCATGAAGGGCCGGATCAGCGACCGGCTGCTGTTCCGGGAGCTGTCCTGGACGCGCGGCGAGGTCTCCGGCGCGCCACTGCTGACCGAGGCCCTGGCCGCCCTCGAGCTGCGCACCGAGCAGCGGGTGACGGCGGGCGACCACACCCTGGTCATCGGCCGTGTGCTGACGGCCCGTGTCCCGAGCACGGAGGGCGGGCCGCTGCTGTACTACCGCGGGAACTACCGCCGCCTGGGCTGACGGCGGCGGTAGTTCCCGCGGT
>NZ_MUME01000193.1 GCF_002155915.1 Streptomyces thermovulgaris
CCGCCCGCCGGAGCCGCGGACGCCCTCAGCACAGGCACCGCGAACCCCCAGTCCACCGGCTCCATGGAGGCGCTCACCAGCCGGTCCATGCAGCCCCCCTCCACCGGCTCCATGGACGCCCTGTCCGCCGGAGCCGCCGATCCCCGGTCCACCGGCTCCATGCAGGCCCTCACCAGCCGCTCCATGCAGCCCCCGCCCGCCGGAGCCACGGACGCCCTCACCACCGGCACCGCGAACCCCCAGTCCACCGGCTCCATGAACGTCCTGCCCACCGGGCCGGTCGCGCCGCCGCCCGCCGGGCCCACGGGGCCCGTTCCCGCCGTCGGGGCCGCGATGACGCCTCCGTCTGCGGCCGGGGCCGCGATGACGCCCACTCCCGCGACCGGGGCGCAGCCGCAGGCTCCCGGCGCACCGCGCGCCTCGGTGGCCGGCCGCCGGCAGCCGGTGCAGAGGGCGGCCAAGGGCCAGTGGCAGACCAAGGTCACCCAGGCCCGTGAACTGCTGTCCCAGCAGGTCGCTCAGCAGGAAGCGGCGCAGTGGCAGCAGCGCTCCACCGGGATGTTCGACACCACCCCGCCCCTGGACGGGAACTCGCTCTTCGACGCCAGTCAGGCCGCCGGCCAGGGAGCGGCCGGGGACACCGGGGCCGGCTCTCCCGGTGCCGCCGAGGCATCGGCCTCGAGCTCCTACGAGCGGAAGGGCGCCAAGGCGCTCGAGTTCGCCCGTGCGCAGATCGGCAAGCCGTGCGTATGGGGGGCGACCGGGCCGGACTCGTACGACTGCTCGAGCCTCATCCAGGCCGCCTGGCGGACCGCCGGGGTGGAACTCCCCCGCACGGCCGCCGAGCAGGCCGGCTTCGGCACGCCGATCGAACTCGCCGACCTCCGGCCCGGAGATCTGATCTTCTTCTACAAGGAGGTCAACCACGTCGGTCTCTACGCCGGGGACAGCAAGATGGTCCACGCCCCGAGCCCGGGCGCGTCGATACGCGAGGAGTCGATCTTCTTCGCCGGTCCTCAGGCCATCCACAGTGCGGTGCGGCCCGCCTGAGCCCTTCGCGTTCCCCCCTCGTCGGGCGTCGGGCGGCTTGTCGCACGAGTCGCATGAACGGAGGCCTCCGTTCGAGGGGTGTTCTCACTCGATGCGGTGAGGCGCTGGAGTATGGCGCGTGCGCGGGGGCGCGCGCCGTTTGCTCGGGGCATGAACAGCTCTTCCGGGGCCGTGGAACCTTCCAGCGGGCCCAGTGACCTCCCGTCGTCCGCCCGCCTTCGTCGTCCGCGGCCGGGGACTCCCGGGCGCGGACCCGGCGCACCGCTGCTGCGGTCATGGGGCGTCGGGTCCGGCGGGGTGCCGTGGGAAGCGCCGGCCGGACCGCCGTCCAGGGTGCCCGCGGTGCCCGTGCCCCGTGGGCTCCCGCTCCTGTGAGACCGGCGGGGAGGAACGGACAGGAGCGTCGGGCCGCCTGCCGGCGCCGTGCCCGTGAGCCCGCGTCCGCCCGGGGCACCGCTCGCTCACGACCCGGTGACAGCGGCATCACGATGGCGTGCCTGGGCGTTGCCCGGCCCCGGGCGCGTCGTTGAGCGCGGCATGGAAGCGTGGGAGGACAGCGACTGCCCCAGGTGCCGCTCGCTGCTCGGCCCGGTCCGCGGCCCCGCCGCCCCGCACGGCGGCGGCCGTCACCGGCCCCACGACGGCACCCGGCCGACCTGGGGGGAACGCGCACATCTGTTCATGCTGTGCCTGGCGGCGCTCACCGTGACGGCCGCGCTCCTGGCGGTACTGGTCTGACGCCGGGTGCCGGCGGTCGTCCCCCGCCGTGCGGAGTTCCGCGCGGGTTCCCCGTTCGCCTCCCCAGGCGCTCGCTGCCGGGGAGGGGCCCGGCCGTGCTCGTCAGGGCCGGGACAGCAGACGGGCCGCGATCACGGAACTGCCGTCACCCGTGCGGTCGGCCCCCGGCCCGTCGGGGGCGTCGTCCGGGCTCCCGGCCGGAAGGCCGGCCAGGAGTTCGTCCAGGAGTCCGCCGACGCCCTGACCGGGGCGTACGCGCAGGGCGGCCAGGCGCCCGAGCGAGGTGTCGATGTCCTCGCCGCGCCGTCCGATCAGCCCGTAGGTGAACATCACCAGGGTGTCGTCCGGTGCGAGGGGCAGGCTAGTCGCCCGGTAGGCGCTGCCGCCGGTGCCCAGGGGAGGTCCCTCGGGCAGCGCGACCGGGGCGGTGCTGCCGTCGGCGTGGACGACGACCGGGGGCGGGTGTCCCGCTCCGGCGAGCAGGGCCGTGCCGTGCGCGGGGTCCAGCAGGGCCAGCAGGCAGGTCGCCGGGCGACGGCCGCTCTCCGTGGACATCGTGGCGTCCAGCCGGCGCAGGATGCCGTGCGGTGCGAGGTCGGTGGAGGCGATGTACCGCAGCAGGCAGCGGTAGGCGTTCATGTCGATCGCCGCGTCCAGGCCGTGCCCCATGACGTCGCCGGCGACCAGCAGGGTGCGGCCCGAGTGCAGGCGTACCGTCTCGCACCAGTGGCCGCCCACCGGTCCGGGCGCGTGGCGAAGGACGAGGTCCACGTCGGGGTGGGGGCGTCCGGGGTCGGCCGGCAGCACCTTCTGCAGGTCCCACACCCTGGGGCCGGCCTCCCGCTGGTCGTCCGCGTACCGCAGGTGGGCGGCGGTCAGCCGGGCCGCGTAGTGGACGGCCGCCGTCTCGTCGTCGTCGAAGGGGCGCCCGGCGCGCAGGGCGAGGGCGACGCCGTACGCCCGGTCCCGGGTCAGCAGCGGCACGGAGAGGGCGGTCTGGCCCGCGCCCCTGCCGGGGACGAGGGAGACGGTGAGGGGGTGGCCCGCGTCCAGGGCGCGGACGGAGACGTTCTCGCGCGGCCCCTTCCCCAGGCTGTCGAGGAGGGCGCGCCGGCCGGCCGTGGCAACCGGCTGCAGGGACTTCTCCTGCCCGTGGTGGCCCTCCCGTGAGCGGTAGAGGTCGACGGTCGCGGAGTCGCACAGCTCCTCGACCAGGAACGCGGCGAGTTCGGCCGCCGTCCTGCGGTCGTCGAGGGTCGTGCCGATCGCGCGGAGTGCCCGCTCCGCGCGTACGAAACGGTTCGCGGCACCGCTCTCGAGGTCCGTCACCAGCTCGCCGTCCACGCTCACCCCTTTCGCCGCCGTTGTGCCGCAGTGCCGTCCTCATCCCAGCACTGTGCGAGGGCGCCGACGGGGAGCGACCCGCGGTGACGGGCGGGACCGGAGCGGATTCCCACGGAAGCGGGGTGAGGGGGTGTGCGTGCGGCCGGCCCTCGGCCGGTCCCGCCGCGGCCGGACAGCGCGCCCCGGATCCGGTCGCCCCTCGAGGACCGTCCGCCGGGTTTCCGCGCCGGTCGCCGGCATGCGGGAGGCGGGACGTGGTTGCGTTCGCCGGGCACGGGAACTCGGGCGAACGCCGCACCCACCCTCACCCTCGGAGAGAGTCATGAGTCTGCTGCGCGTGGCCGGTCGTCCTCTGCTCGCCTCCATGTTCGTCGCCGGGGGTCTCGAGGCCGTCCGGCGTCCCGAGGCGGTGACCTCGCTCGCCGAGCCCGTCGTACGGCGGATCGGGGAGTGCGTGACGGTGCTGCCGGAGCGCACCGAGGAGGTCGTACGGCTCAACGGCGGTGTCCAGGTCGCCGCGGGTGTGCTGCTGGGGCTGGGGCGCCTTCCCCGGCTGTCCGCGCTGGTCCTCGCCGTCAGCCTGGTGCCCACCACTGTGGCGGCCCACCGGTTCTGGGAGGTGGAGGACACCGCCGAGCGCGTCCAGCAGCAGGTCCACTTTCTGAAGAACATGTCCATGCTGGGTGGCCTGCTGATCGCGGCCGACGACACCGGCGCCGCGCCGTCCCTGCTGTGGCGCGGCCGTCACGCGGGCCGCGAACTGCGGCGCGAGGCCCGCCTGGTGCGCCGCTCCGTCCAGGCCACGGCCCGCCCGGCCGTCACGGTCGGCGGAATGCGCGCCAGGCTGGGCAAACTGTCGGCCTGACCCGGGGGAACGGGCCGGCCGCCCTGGAGCCCGGCCCGTTCCCGTCGTCCCATCCGGCCGTGCGTCGTCGACGAGGAGGACACGCGATGTCCCATCACGCCCGTTCCCGGACCCGTCTGCCGGTGTTCACCGCGCACTCCGGTCACGACCTGCTCGGGATCTACCTCAACGACCATCTGACCGGCGCGACCGTCGGCGCGGAGCGGTCCCGTCACCTCGCCGAGACCTGCCGGGGCTCCGAGGTCGGCGATGCGATCGCCCCGCTCGCGACCGAGATCGCCGAGGACCGCCGGACCCTGGTGGGGATCATGCGCCGGCTGGGCATACCGGTCCGGCGCTACAAGGTGTACGCCGGACTTCTCGCCGAACGCCTCGGACGGCTGAAGAGCAACGGTGCGCTGGTACGGCGCTCTCCGCTCAGTTCCCTGCTGGAGCTGGAGCTGCTGCAGATCGGCGTGGAGGGCAAGGTGTGCCTGTGGGAGACGCTTCGCGGGCTCGCCGACCGCGACACCCGCCTGGACCCGCGGCAGCTCGACGGCCTGCTCGAGCGGGCCCGGCGGCAGCTGGGCACCGTCGAGGACCTGCGCGGGCTTCAGGCCGGGCAGGTCTTCGCGCACTGACGGCTCCGCCCGCCTCCGGCGCCCCAGGACACCGATGGGGCTCCGCCCGACGGGCGGAGCCCCACAAGCCGTCGCCGCCGGCGCCGGCGGCATCGACGGCCCGTCAGTCCTTGAAGACGTCCTTGATCTTCTCCTTGGCCTGGCGGGCGTCGCCCTTGGCCTTCCCGGCCCGTCCCTCGGCCGTCGCGCCCTCGTTGCCCAGGGCACGGCCGATCGTCTCCTTGGCCCCGCCCTTCAGCTGTTCCTTCTTGGCCTTGGCCTTCTCGTCACCCGCCACTGTCACTCACTCCCAGCCGGATTCGACATCGGTGTACGGCCTGCGGGTGCTCGGCAGGGCGGTGGTCAAACCTCTCCCGTGCTTTCGGTGCCCCGGTGCTCTGCCGTGCTGTCCGGTGCCCCGGTGCTCTGCCGTGCTGTCCGGTGCCGCGGTGCGTCCGGCGGCCCGGCGGCCGTGTCCGCGACGGCGGAGGGGACACGACGCCGCCCGGCGGGCCCGGGGCGCCGGGATCCGTCCGCCCGTCAGCCGCGGCTCGCGGAGAAGTGCCCGGCGCGGATCCGGCGCGCACCGTCCGGGCCGGGACGGTACCGGTCGCGGCGCCAGTCGAGGAGGGCGACCGCCAGGGCCGCCAGCACGGCCACGAGGGCGGAGACGACGGAGAGGAACACGGCGGTGCGGTAGTTCGTGCCGTCCGCCGCGAGCACCATGTAGAAGAAGCCCGGCAGGGCCGCCGTTCCCACCGCGGCGCCCAGGCGCTGTCCCGTCTGCAGGGCGCCGCCCGCGGCCCCGGCCATCCGCACCGGCACATCGCGCAGTGTCATCGTCACGTTCGGGGAGATGACGCAGCCGCTGCCCAGACCGCCCACGAACAGCGCGGGCGCGGCGAGCCAGGCCGCCGTGTCCTGCGGTGCCGTGCGCAGGATCAGTGCCGTGGCGGCCAGTCCGGTCAGGACCGCCATGAGCCCCCAGACGGTCAGCAGCCGCCCGAACCGCTCCACCAGCCGTCCCGCGACCACCGCGGCACCGGCCGAACCGATCGCGAACGGCGTCACCGCCAGGCCGGACTCCAGCGGCGTGTACCCGAGCCCGTTCTGGAAGAACAGCGCGAACACCAGCCATATGCCGCTGAATCCCACGAAGTACAGCGCGCCCAGGGCCGCGCCCGGGGCATAGCCGCGGATGTCGGTCAGCAGCCGCGGATCCAGCAGGGGCCGGCCCTCGTGCGCGGCGACCCGCCGCTCCCAGCGGACGAAGAGGACCAGCAGCAGCACCCCCGCCGGGAACAGCCACCACAGCCGGCGCACTCCCCCGCTCTCGGCGAACGCCAGCGGCAGCATCAGCCCCAGCACACCGGTGCCGAGCAGGGCCGTGCCCGGCAGGTCGAGCCGTTCCCGGCGGCCGGGGGCCACCCGTGGCAGCAGCCGGATGCCCAGCAGCAGCGCGACCGCTCCGACCGGCACATTGACGTAGAAGATCCAGCGCCATCCCTGGTCGCCGTGCGCCAGCGCCAGGATCAGGCCGCCGACGATCGGGCCCAGTGCGCTGGAGATGCCGACCGTGGCGCCGAACAGGCCGAAGGCCCGGCCGCGTTCGGCACCGCGGAACATCTGCTGGATCAGCGCCGAGTTCTGCGGGGCGAGGAAGCCCGCGCAGGTGCCCTGGACGATCCGGGCCACGACCAGCCAGGCAATCGTGGGCGCGGCGCCCGCCCCGGCGCTGCACAGCACGAAGCCGGCCAGGGCCCACAGGAAGATCCTGCGCCGCCCCACGGCATCGCCCAGCCGGCCCGCCGGCACCAGGACGAGGGCGAACGCCAGGGCGTATCCGGACACCACCCACTGCACGGAGGCCGCCGAGGCGTTCAGGTCCCGCTGCATCGACGGCAGCGCCACGGCCACGATCGTCACGTCCAGCAGGCTCATGAACCCGGTGGTCAGCGTCACCCACAGAGCCTTCCAGCGCCTGAGGTCGGGCGCGTCCGCCGGATCGCCGGTGCGTCCGTCCGCCCGTGCATCCGTGTTCACGAAGGCTCCTTCCGGTCGCCGCCGGGGCACCCGGCACCCCGGCACCACACCCCGTCCTGCATCCGCGCGCCGGACCCCGCTCGCCTCGGTCACCGGGCACCGCCCCGACGGAGCCGGCCCGATCCGCACGACATCCCCTCAACGCCAGGGATCTTCCGGGTCTTCCCGGCTTCAGCCGGAGAACGCCGGGCAACCGTGACCGTGCCGGGGGGGGTGCGGACACCGGCAGAACTCCCCCGGGGCACTTCCATGATCATTCCGCTGGGGCAGCGGGCGCCGGACGAGCGGCAGCGGAACCGGCCTGCCGCCGCGCTGCGCCACGGCGCCGCCCGGGGCACCGGGGCCGCCCCTACGGCCGACGCCCGGCGCGCCGTGCACGCCCTCCTCCTCCGCGCGGCCGAGGCCGCCCACGTCCATGTCACCGCACGCGCCGGACAGGACGCCCGGCTCGTCGTGAGCGAGCCGATCGGCAATGCCGTACGGCACGCTCCGGGTCCCCGCGGTCTGCTGCCGGAGCTCTCCGCCGGCCGGGCCCGGCCGGACATCACCGTCTGGGACACCTCGCCCGCGCTCCCGCTGATTCCCGAGCGCGACGGCGCACGTGCGGGCGGGCACGGGCTGTTCCCGGTGCACGCCTGCAGCCGCGCGCTGAGGGCCACGGCCGGGCCCGGCGGCAAACGGATCACCGCCGAGGTCGCCCCGCAGTCCACGCGGTCCGGTCCGCGGCCTCCCGGCCCGGGCCCGGTGGTGTCCGTGCGGCCCGTACGGCCCGTGCCGCGCCGCTCACTGCCGCACACGGGACGTCATGCGCCGGGTGTGCCCGGCCCGTCCGGTCCCCCCGGTCCATGCGGCCCGTCCGGTCCGCCGGGCAGGGCCCGCCGTGCGTCCGCCGTCCCGCGGAGCGGCCGGCCGCCGAGCCGCGCCAGGGCCCGCAGCACCCGGCTGCGCCCCCGGTCCGGGACCGTCCACAAGGTCTGTCCGCGCACCCCCCAGCGCTCCAGCAGGGCGTTGGCGGCCAGGAAGCCGCTGGTGGCCGCCCGTTCCATGAGTGCCACGGGCAGATCCGTACGGACCAGGTCGCCGGCGAGCACGAGATGCGGGTCGGCGGTGCGCACCGGGGGCCGGTCACGGTGTCCGCCCACCGGGAACAGGGGGCAGTCCGCCCGCCACTCGTGCCGTTCGTCCACCACGCGCGCCCGCCGTGTCTCGGGGTACACCCGGTGCAGCTGCTCCAGGAGGCGTTTGCGCTCGACGTCGACGGCCGCGTCCTCGGGCAGGGCGTAGGCGTGCAGTTCGACCACGGAGCCGCCGGTGCGCGCGGCCCAGCGGGCGGCCTCGCCCTCCCACCGTTCCAGCACGCTGACGTTGTCGAGGGTGCCGTAGCCGCTGGTGCCCAGAAATCCCGGCCGGTCGCGGGCCACGGGGCGGTCCAGCCAGAGGCGGGAGACCAGGAAGGGCGGTGCGGTGCGCAGGCGGCCGATCCGCTCGCGCCACGCGGGGTCGCCGAGTCCCGCGGAGCGCGCCACGAGGGACCGCAGCCCCGCGGTGTCCAGGGCGAGCACCACGGCGTCGTGGTGGTGCCGCCCGTCGCCCAGCGTCACGGTGAAGCCGCCGTGCGGTGCCGGTACGACGCTCTCCACGGGCGCCGAGGTGCGCAGTTCGGCGCCGTGCCGCCGCAGGTGGGCGGCCAGGGGCGTCCACAGGGCGGCCGGGAACGGTTCGACCGGGACGTCGAAGAGGAGTCCCTCGCAGGAGCCCAGGAAGTAGATGTGGAACATCAGGACCATCTCCGCGGCCGAGAGCTCCCGCGGATCGGCGAAGAAACTCCGGGAGAAGACCTCGAACGCGAGATGGCGCGCCGCCTCGGGGAAGCGGATCGCCTCCAGGAAGTCGTGGGCGCTGACGTGGTCGAGACGGGCGTACACGTCGGGGACGCGCACGTCGAGCAGCGGCAGCGCCGCGGCCGGGCGGATCCGGGTCAGCTCGCGCGGCGGGAAGGACGGGCTGCGCGCCACGAAGCCCAGAGCGCTCCACGGCGGGGTCCGCGGAACGTGCCGGAAGCCGTCCCGCATCCCGGACGCGTGCCACAGCGGGTAGTCCGGCAGGCCGCTCAGGCGTTCCAGACGCGGATCGGTCCGGCGCAGCAGCCCGCGCAGGTTGTAGTACTGCCGGAAGAAGGCGTGGAATCCCCTGCTCATCGTCACCGGTGTGCCGTCCCGCAGCGTGGTCGGCCACCCCGCCACCCGGCCGCCGAGGACCGGTTCGCGCTCGTACAGGGTGACCCGCACCCCGCGCTCCGCCAGCGCGGTCGCCGCGGCCAGCCCGGCGATGCCGCCCCCGACGACGGCCGTGCGAGGGGGCTCCCCGGTGATCCGCGGCGCTCCCGCGGCCGGCAGCAGCACACGAGCCCGCCGGTCCCGGCCGCGGCGGGCCGCCCGGACGCGTCCGGGGCTCATCGGGCACCCTCCGTGCGCCGGCCCGCGCGTTCGGCGACGACGGTGTGGGCGATGCCGGTCTGCCAGCCCGGCAGGGGCAGCACCCGCACCCGGGTGAAGCCCGCCGTCCGGACCCGGGCCGCGAAACGCGGGGCGGTGTCGAAGTCGAGGACGCTGCGCCACAGGTGGCGGTAGAGCGGGCCGTCCCTGAGGAGCGTCGCCGCCGGCAGCACGATGCCGGCGCACACCGCCGTCCACACCAGGCGGTGCACCGCGCGGCCGCCGAGGAGGTACTCGTGCACGGCAAGGCGCCCGCCCGGCGCCAGCAGGTCGTGCACCGTGGCGAGCACCCGGTCCGGGTCGGTGACGTTGCGGAACAGATAGGCGGCGAAGACGGCGTCGTACGGGCCCCGCACGCCCGCCCCGGCGAGGTCCTCCACCGGTGCCTGCACGAAGCCGACCCCGGCGGGCCAGGTCTTCCCGGCGGCCCGCCGGAGCATGCCCGCGGAGGCGTCCACCGCGGTGATCTCGGCGCCGGGCAGCACCGCGGCCAGCGCGGCGGTCGAGGCACCGGTGCCGCAGCCCAGGTCCAGGACGCGCAGTCCGTCGCTCCGGCCGGTGAGGCCGAGCCGGCGGGCGGAGCGCCGCAGGTGTGCGTGATAGCCCGGATTGGCCGCCGTCAGCGTGTCGTAGCCGCGGGCGGCGCGGTCGAAGGCGGCGGTCAGCTCGTGGTCGCGCAGCACGGTCACGGGATCTCCACGGTCTCCACGGGGTCGGACGGACGCGGGTGACGGCGGTCGGGGGCCGGGAAGGACCGGCGGGGCAGGCGGGGCAGTTCGAGCGCGGAGCGCAGCATGGGCAGGACGGGAGTGTGCAGCCCGATGGACAGATCCTCGTGCAGCCGGGTCCGGCCGTCGAGGAAGCACAGCAGCCGCCGTACCGGAACCCGCCGGAACAGCCGGGTGAAGAAGGCCGGCCCGTCGACGCGGCCGCTGTCGAGGGCGTGCAGCAGGACGGCGTCCATCGCGCGTGCGCGGGCCCGGTGCGGGGGCGGCGGCAGCGGATGCCGTCCCGCGTGGAGCGCGGCGGCCACGGCGCGCGTCTGGCGCTGCACGGCGGTGAAGGTGTACCCGGTCGACGGGCGGGTCGCTCCGGAGGCGGCGCCGATCCGGAAGACCGACGGTCCGCTCTGCCGGGCGAACACGGCGTCGGTCATGGGGATCACCCCGGACTCGGTGCCGGTGACCTCGAAGCGGCCGAGGCGCAGCACGTGCGCGGTGTAGCGCCGCAGGGCGGCCTCGTACTCCTCGCGGGTGAGGACCTGCGAGGAGAACTCGGTGTACTCCACCAGTGCGTGCCGCCGGCCGGTGGGCAGCACATAGCCGAACGACAGGCCGTGCTCCGGCTGGGGGGTGCGGAAGTCCATGAACTCCACGGTCCCGGGGTCGAAGACCGGCCGGTCGTGGCGTACGAACCAGCCGTGGAAGTGCTGCAGCAGCGTCGTCCGGGCCGCCGGAAGGCTCCGGGGCGGACGCGAGTCGAACACCCAGCGTGCCCGCACGAGGACCGGCCGCCCGCCGGCGGTGCGGGCGCGCACCTCGGCGCCGTCGTCCGCCGGCTCGACGGTCTCGACCGCGGCCTGCAGCCGCAGGACGTCCGGGTCGTCGGCCAGGAGGCGTGCGACGAACGACGCGAAGTCGTCCGACCGGAGCATCTTGTAGCGCAGCGGTGCGATGTCCCGTTCGATGCCGTGCCCGTCGGGTGCGTGGACGCGCAGCCGCCGCCAGGACGTCGTGAGCGCCGCGTCGTACGGGCCGGTGCGCGGCTCCCAGTAGCACCATGTGCGCTCCGGCGGCCGCAGCGGCCCCGGCGGTGCCTCCAGGAGGACGACCGACACGGGGCGCGCCCCGGGCGGGCGCCGGGCCAGCCAGTGGGCCAGGGACCAGCCCGCGGCTCCCGCTCCGACGATGGCGACGTCCGTCTCCAGCACGGCTGAGGGCATCCTTTCTTCCGGTTTCCCCGGCTTTCCCCGGTTTTTCCTGGTATTCCCCGGTTCCCGGCCCTCCGGCGGCTTTCCGGGGCTTTTCGAGGGGTGCACGGCGTTTTCCGGCGGTGCCCGCGCGGACGCGGGCGTTCTCGAAGCATCCCGGGTGCTCCGGCCGTCCGGACGGACGCGGCGCGGGCGGCGTGTCGGCGCCGGACGGCCGGATGCCGCGGGCGGCCGGCGCGCTGTCCCCCGTTCGGCGCGTCCGCCGGCGGCGCCGCCGAGGAATGACTCAGACGTACCCCGCTTCGACGAACCCGCTTCGGCCACGCGAGAGGAATGGGCATGCACTCCACGCAGGCGAAGGGTCACCGGCCGGAGGATCCGCCGCCGGTACCGGATCGCTCCGTCCGGCTCCTCTCCGAGCGGCCCCCGTGCCGCGGCGGCCCGGCGGACGAGGGCCTCGACGGCTGTTCCGCGCCCGCGGCCGACGCCGACGCGGTCGACGCGCACACGGTCGACGCGGACGTGGCACGCGCCGTGGAGCGGCAGCTGGACACGCTGCTGGCCGAACGGGTGGCCCGGGCGGGCGACCTCGATCCGGGGTTCGCGCGGGAGCTGGCCGAACCGGTGTCCCGGTTCACCCGGCACGGCGGCAAACGGATCCGCCCCCGGTTCCTGTGGTGGACGCTGCGGGCCTGCGACGGCGGTGACGGGCCCCGGGTCACGGCGGCCCTCAGGATCGGCGCGGCCCTGGAACTGCTCCAGACGTGCGCGCTGGTGCACGACGACGTGATGGACGGCGCCCGGACCCGCCGGGGACGGCCCGCGCTGCATGTGGAGGCGGCGGCCCGGGGCCCGGCGGACGGAACGCGCCCGGCGCGGGACTTCGGCGCGGCCGTGGCCATCCTGGCCGGGGATCTGGCCCTGGTCTGGGCGGACGACGTGGTCGCCGAGACGGCGCTGCCGCCGGCCGTGGCCGGGACGGTCCGCGGCCTGTGGCGGAGCCTGCGCACGGAGATGGTCGCCGGCCAGTACCTGGATCTGCACGGCCAGGCCATGTCCTTGTGCTCCCCGGCCCGCGCGCTGCGCGCCGCGTGCCTCAAGAGCGCCCGGTACTCGGTGGAGCGGCCGATGGCGCTCGGCGCCGCGCTGGCCGGGGCGGACGACGCCACCCTGCGGGCGCTGTGCTCGGCGGGGCGCTGCGTCGGCACGGCCTTCCAGCTCCGGGACGACCTCGACGACCTCTTCGCCGATCCGCGGCGCACCGGCAAGCCCGGGGGCGGGGACATCCGCGCGGGCAAGCCCACGTACCTGGTCGCCGTCGCGCGGACCGCGGCCGAGGCTGCCGGCGACCGCCGGGCGCTGCGGGTGCTGGACGACTGCGTCGGCCGCGCCGACCTGGGCGAGGAGGATCTGGACCGGGTGCGGGAGGTGCTGATCGCCACCGGCGCCCGCAGCACGGTGGAGACGAGGATCGGCCGGCTGACCGCGCACGGGCTGCGCCGTCTGGCCGCGGTCCCCCTGGAGCCGTACGCCGCGGGGCGTCTGGCCGATCTGATGCGCGCGGTGTCCGGGACGGACCCGGGCGGCGGCCCGGATCCGGCGCGGTGCGACGACGGCACGGCACCCGGCCCGCGGCACGCCGGAGGCGGGGTGAGCGGCCGATGACCAGAACCCTTCCGGGGCGCACCGACCACGTGGTGGTCGTCGGCGCCGGACTGTCCGGCCTGTCGGCCGCGCTGCATCTGCTGGGCGCGGGCCGCCGGGTCACCGTCGTCGAGCGGGAACCGCTGCCCGGCGGGCGGGCGGGACGGCTGGTGCGGGGCGGTTACGCCATCGACACCGGCCCGACCGTGCTGACCATGCCCGGCATCGCCGAGGAGGCGTTCGCCGCGGTCGGCGAACGTCTGGACGACCATGTGCGGCTGGTCCCTCTGCACCCGGCGTACCGGGCGAGGTTCGCCGACGGCAGCACGCTCGACGTGCACACCGACGCGGCCGCGATGGAGGCGGAGGTGGAGCGCTTCGCCGGCGGCCGGGAGGCGGCGGGGTACCGGCGGCTGCGCCGCTGGCTCGAGCAGGTGTACCGGGTGCAGATGCGCCGGTTCATCGACGCCAACTTCGACTCCCCGCTGCAGCTGCTGGGCGCCGATCTGGCCCGGCTGGCCGCCCTGGGCGGCTTCGGCCGCCTGGACGCGCGGGTCGGCCGGTTCCTGCGGGACGAGCGGCTGCGCCGGGTCTTCACCTTCCAGGCGCTGTACGCGGGGGTCGCGCCGCACCGTGCGCTCGCCGCGTACGCGGTGATCGCCTACATGGACACCGTCGCCGGGGTGTACTTCCCCCGGGGCGGCATGCACGCACTGCCGCGGGCCATGGCGGACGCCGCCGCCCGTGCGGGCGCCGACCTGCGGTTCGGCCGGGCCGTCACCCGGCTGGAGCGCACCGGGGACCGGATCACGGCGGTCGTGACGGCCGACGAGCGCATCCCGTGCGACGCCGTCGTCCTCACCCCCGACCTGCCGGTCGCCTACCGGCTGCTCGGCCGCGCGCCGCGCCGTCCGCTGCCGGTGACCCACGCGCCGTCCGCCGTGGTCCTGCACGCGGGGTGCGACCGCACCTGGCCCGGCCTCGCGCACCACACGCTGTCGTTCGGCCGGGCGTGGCGGCGGACGTTCGACGAGCTCACCCGGAGCGGCGAGCTCATGAGCGACCCCTCCTTGCTGATCACACGTCCCACGGCCACCGATCCCGGGCTCGCTCCGCCGGGCCGTCATCTGCACTACGTCCTGGCGCCGTGCCCCAACACGGCGCTGGGGCCCTCCGCCGCCCAGTGGGACGAGCTCGCGCCGCGCTACCGCGAGGAGCTGCTCGCCGAGCTGGACCGGCGGGGCCTGACGGGCATCGCCTCCGCGATCGAGCAGCAGTGCCTGGTCACGCCCGCCGACTGGCACCGGCAGGGGCATGCCGCGGGCACCCCCTTCTCCGTCGCCCACACCTTCGCGCAGACCGGTCCCTTCCGGCCGCGCAACCTCGTGCGCGGCACGGAGAACGCCGTGCTGGCCGGGTGCGGCACCACGCCCGGTGTCGGTGTGCCCACCGTCCTGCTGTCCGGCAAGCTGGCGGCCGCCCGCATCACCGGCGCCGCGGCCCGGACCGCGCCGCGCCGGCGGCCCGTGCGCACGGCGGCCGTGGGAGCGGGCTCATGAGCGGCCGTGAGCTCGATGCCGCGGGCATCACCGACCCGGAGCTGCGTGCGGCGTACCTCCGGTGCCGCCGGCTCAACGCCCGCCACGGCAGGACCTACTTCCTTGCCACCCGGCTGCTGACCGCCGAGCGCCGGCCGGCGGTGCACGCCCTGTACGGATTCGCGCGCTGGGCCGACGACATCGTCGACTCCCTCGACCCCGCGGTGGGCGTGGACGCACGGGCGGCGGCGCTCGCCCGGCTGCGCGAGGAGCTGGAGGCGGGGCTGCGCGAGGGCCGCAGCAGCGAGCCGACGGTGCGGGCCGTGGCCGACACCGCCCGCCGGTACGCGATCGACCACCGTCACTTCGGCGACTTCATGGACTCGATGCGCCTCGACCTGGAGGTCACCGAGTACGCCACCTACGCCGACCTGTGCGCCTACATGCACGGGTCGGCGGCGGTGATCGGGCTGCAGATGCTGCCCGTCCTCGGGACGGTGGTGCCCCGCGAGGAGGCGGCCCCGTACGCCGCCGCCCTCGGCGTGGCCTTCCAGCTCACCAACTTCCTGCGGGACGTGGGCGAGGACCTGGACCGCGGCCGGGTCTATCTGCCCGCCGACCTGCTGGCGGCGTACGGGGTCGACCGGGAGCTGCTGCGCTGGAGCCGGGACCGGGGCCGGCCGGACCGGCGCGTCGTGGCGGCGCTGCGCGCCTTCGAGGACCTCACCCGGCAGGTCTACCGCCGGGCCGCACCGGGCATCGCCCTGCTCGACCCGGTGTCCCGCCCCTGCATCCGGACCGCCTTCGTGCTGTACGCGGGCATCCTCGACGCCGTCGCCGACTCCGGGTACGCGGTGGTGCAGCGGCGGGCCGTGGTGCCCCGCCGGCGCCGTGCCGCGGTCGCCGCGGACGGCCTCGTCCGTGTGGCCGCGGCCCGTCTCGCCCGGCGCCGTGCGTCCCGCCGCGGTGCGCGGCGGGTCCCCCTCCGCCCGAAGCCGCCCGTGGCCCCACCGGCCACCGGGCCGTCCGCACCCCCGTGTGAGGAGGTCGTATGACGTCCCGCTCCCCCGCCCGCCGCGGGCGTTACCCCCTGCGGCTGCGCCGGCGTCCCGTCGCCTGGCACAGCCAGCGCCCGACCTGGCCGGAGGCCCGGCCCCCGGTCATCGCCGAGATGCTGAAGCGGGCCCGGGCACGGCCCTCGGGCAACTGGTACGTCGTCGGCGCCACCCGTGACGTGGGCGGTGGGCGGCCCCTGGCCCGGACCGTCGGCGGCCGGGAGGTCGTCGTCTGGCGCGACGCCCGGGGGAAACTGGTGGCCGGCCCGGGCATCTGCCCTCATCTGGGGGCGCCCCTGGCGGACAGCCCGGTCCGGTGCGGCACGCTGATCTGCCACTGGCACGGACTCGCGCTCGACGGCACCCCGTTCGCCGGCTGGGAGCCGCTGCCGGTGCACGACGACGGCGTGCTCGTCTGGGTGCGGCTGGACGACGTGGGCGGCGAGCCGGGCACCCCGGCACCGGCCGTTCCCCGGCGGCCGCCCGCGTCCGCCTCGGTGGAGGCCGTCTACACGGGGGTCGGCGTCTGCGAGCCCGAGGACGTGGTCGCCAACCGGCTGGACCCCTGGCACGGCGCCTGGTTCCACCCGTACTCGTTCGTCGATCTGACCGTCGTCGGCACGCCGGGACGGGCAGCCGCGCCCGCGGACGGCGGCCGGGCGAGGGGCGCCGGGG
>NZ_MUME01000194.1 GCF_002155915.1 Streptomyces thermovulgaris
TGGTGCGCGCGTCCACGGCGAGCAGGTTGAGCGGGTCGTTGGCCAGGGCTATGCGTTTGCTCGCGTCCCAGTACTTGGCGCCCTTCTGCCAGGCGTCCGACAGGGCGACGACATGGTCGATGTCGATCTGGCTGTGGCCGCGCCGGAAGACGATCTCCTTGCCGGAGTACGGGTCCGAGGCCAGGACGCCGTAGGACACCTTGCAGGTGCCGTCGAGGAACTTGACCTGTTCCAGGTCCCGTTTGAGGATGTCGTCGCGGGTGCGGCAGCCGTTGGAGTCGGTGTCCGCCCAGGGGCTGCCGAACTTCTCCCGCTCGTAGCCGGTCTTCGGCGCCCGTCCCTTGACGGGCAGTTCCTCGACGGCGGCGAGCGCCGCGCCGACCGTCTTCTTTTCGGGTGCGTCCGTGCCGTCGGTGTCCTTTGTGCAGCCGGTCACCGCCAGCACCACGGCCGTGGCCACGGCCGCCCCGCCCCTCGGACACCTCAGTCGCCTCACGTCGCGTCCCTCTCCTCTCGTTTCCGGTCCCGCTCCTGGTGCGGTCCTCCTGTCCGTCTTCCCACGGTAACCGGAAATGATGTTGATACCGCACGGGTTTCGGAGGCACGGGGCGCGGCCGCGGCGCGGGCCGGGCGCGGATGCGGCCACGGCCCACGCCCCCCAGGGCTTGCGTCCCCGGGGTTTACGACCCCAGGACCGACGTCAGGAACTCGCCCACCCAGCCGAGCAGTTCCCGGCCGACCAGCGGCTTGCCGCCGACCTTCGCGGTCTTGGGGCGGGGCACGAGGACCTGGTGGACGGCCGGCTTGATCACCGAGCCGGGGTAGAGGCGCTTGAGGCGCAGCTCCTGCGACTCGCGCAACTCCACCGGGGCGAAGCGGATGTTGGTGCCCTGCAGCACGATCTCGCTCACCCCGCACGCGCGGGCGAGCATGCGCAGTCCGGCCACCAGCAGCAGGTTCTCCACCGGTTCGGGCAGCTTGCCGTAGCGGTCGGTGAGCTCCTCGCGGACGGCCTTGATGTCCTCCTCGGAGTTGGCGGAGGCGATGGACCGGTAGGCCTGCAGGCGCAGCCGCTCGCCGGGCGCGTAGTCGTGCGGGACGTGCGCGTCGACGGGCAGCTCGATCTTGACCTCGAGCGGCGGCTCCTCCTTGATCTCACCGGTCTCCAGCTGCCGCCGGTAGTCCGCGACCGCCTCGCCGACCATGCGCACGTACAGGTCGAAGCCGACGCCAGCGATGTGCCCGGACTGCTCGCCGCCCAGCAGGTTTCCGGCGCCCCGGATCTCCAGGTCCTTCATCGCCACGTACATGCCGGCGCCCATCTCGGTGTGCTGGGCGATGGTCGCCAGGCGTTCGTGGGCCGTCTCCGTCAGCGGCTTCTCCGGCGGGTACAGGAAGTAGGCGTAGCCGCGTTCGCGGCCACGGCCCACCCGGCCGCGCAGCTGGTGCAGCTGGGACAGGCCGAAGGTGTCGCTGCGCTCCACGATCAGGGTGTTGGCGTTGGAGATGTCGATGCCCGACTCGACGATCGTCGTCGAGACCAGCACGTCGTACTTCTTCTCCCAGAAGTCGACCACGACCTGCTCCAGGGCGGCCTCCGACATCTGGCCGTGGGCGGTGGCGATCCGTGCCTCGGGGACGATCTCGCGCAGCCGGGCGGCGGCGCGGTCGATGGACTCCACCCGGTTGTGGATGTAGAAGACCTGGCCCTCGCGCAGCAGCTCGCGGCGGATCGCCGCACCGATCTGCTTCTCGTCGTACGGCCCGACGAACGTCAGCACCGGGTGGCGTTCCTCGGGGGGCGTGGTGATCGTCGACATCTCCCGGATGCCGGTCACGGCCATCTCCAGGGTCCTGGGGATGGGGGTGGCGGACATCGTCAGCACGTCGACGTTGGCGCGGAGCTTCTTCAGCTGCTCCTTGTGCTCGACGCCGAAGCGCTGCTCCTCGTCGACGATGACCAGGCCCAGGTCCTTGAACTTGGTCTCCGACGAGAACAGGCGGTGGGTGCCGATCACGACGTCCACCGAGCCGTCCCGCAGCCCGTCCAGGACCGCCTTGGCCTCGGCGTCGGTCTGGAAACGGGAGAGCGCCTTGACGTTCACCGGGAACTGCGCGTACCGCTCGGAGAACGTCGCGAAGTGCTGCTGCACCAGCAGTGTGGTGGGCACGAGCACCGCCACCTGCTTGCCGTCCTGGACCGCCTTGAAGGCGGCGCGGACCGCGATCTCCGTCTTGCCGTAGCCGACGTCGCCGCAGATCAGACGGTCCATCGGGACCGGCTTTTCCATGTCCGCCTTGACCTCGGCGATCGTGGTGAGCTGGTCGGGGGTCTCCGTGTACGGGAAGGCGTCCTCCAGCTCGCGCTGCCAGGGAGTGTCGGGGCCGAAGGCGTGCCCGGGTGCGGCCATGCGCGCGCTGTAGAGCTTGATCAGGTCGGCGGCGATCTCCTTGACCGCCTTCCTCGCGCGTGCCTTGGTCTTCGTCCAGTCGGCGCCGCCGAGCCGGTGCAGGGTGGGGGCCTCGCCGCCGACGTACTTGGTGATCTGCTCCAGCTGGTCGGTGGGGATGTAGAGGCGGTCGCCGGGCTGGCCGCGCTTGGCCGGGGCGTACTCCACCACCAGGTACTCGCGGGTGGCGCCCTGCACCGTGCGCTGCACCATCTCGATGTAGCGGCCCACGCCGTGCTGCTCGTGGACGATGTAGTCGCCGGGCTCCAGGGTCAGCGGGTCGATGCTCTTGCGGCGGCGCACCGGCATCCGGGCGCCGTCGCGGCCGGCCGCCCTCTGGCCGGTCAGGTCGGTCTCGGTGAGCACCGCCAGCTTCAGGCCGGGGTCGACGAAGCCGTGGGTGACGGAGCCGCACGCCACGTGCACGACCGACGGGGACAGCTCCTTCAGGTCCACGTCCAGGCGGGCGGCGATGCCCTCGCCGCCGAGCACCTCGACGGTGCGGGAGGCCGGGCCGTGGCCCTCGGTGACGAAGACCGTGCGCCAGCCGTCGGCGAGCCAGCCCTTGGTGTCGGCGAGCGCCCGCGCGGTGTCCCCGCGGTAGGTCTCGGGTGCGCGCATGCCCAGCTTGAGGGTGTCCGCGCCCTCGTCCTCGCCGCCGTAGGCCGTCTCGTCCGCGGCGAACGGCGAGACGGTCCACCACATCATGCCCAGCTCGCGCGCGTGGTCGCGGATGTCGGCGATCGACCGCAGGGAGGCCGCGCCGACGTCGATGGGTGCCTCCGCGCCGCCGGCGGTGGCCGCCCAGGAGGCCTGGAGGAATTCCTGGGAGGTGGCCACCAGGTCGGCCGCGCGGGTGCGCACCCGCTCCGGGTCGCAGACGACGGTCATGGCGCCCTCGGGCAGCACGTCGAGCAGCAGCTCCATGTCGTCGACCAGGACCGGGGCCAGGGACTCCATGCCCTCGACCGCGATGCCCTCGGCGATCCTGCCCAGCAGTTCGCCGAGTTCCGGGTGCCGCTCGGCGAGCTCGCGCGCACGGGCGCGGACGTCCTCGGTGAGCAGCAGCTCCCGGCAGGGCGGGGCCCACAGGCCGTGCTCGGCGACCTCCAGGGAACGCTGGTCGGCGACCTTGAAGTAGCGGATCTCCTCGACGTCGTCGCCCCAGAACTCGATGCGCAGGGGGTGTTCCTCGGTGGGCGGGAACACGTCGAGGATGCCGCCGCGCACGGCGAACTCGCCGCGCTTTTCCACCAGCTCCACCCGGGAGTACGCGGCGGCGGCCAGGGCCTCGACGACGTCGTCGAGGTCGGCGCTCTGCCCGGTCCTCAAGGACACCGGCTCCAGGTCGCCCAGGCCCTTGACCTGCGGCTGGAGGACGGAGCGCACGGGGGCGACGACGACGGAGACCGGGCCGGTCTCCGGGTCGTCGGGGTCGGGGTGGGCCAGACGGCGCAGCACGGCCAGGCGGCGGCCCATGGTGTCGCTGCGCGGGCTGAGCCGCTCGTGCGGGAGGGTCTCCCAGGCGGGGTACTCCACGACGCCGTGCGGGGGCAGCAGCGAACGCAGGGCGTCGGCGAGGTCCTCGGCCTCGCGGCCGGTCGCGGTGACCGCGAGCACGGGGCGGGCGGTCTCGCGGGCCAGGGCGGCGACCGCGAGGGGGCGGGCCGCCGGGGGGCCGACGAGATCGATGTGCATGCGGTTGCCGTCCGCCGCGGCGGTGATCGCTTCCGCGAGGGCGGGGTCCTTGACGACGGCGTCGAGCAGACCGTGCAGGGTCATGGGGGGTTGTTTTCCGTCCGGAGATGGGCAACACGAAAGGCCCGACTCGTGCGCGGGCCGGGGGTCTTTTCAGCGTACGACGCCCGGGGCGGTGGTCGCGGAGGCTGTGGACAACCTCCCGCACACCGAGCGACTCGAACAAATATTCAAACAGAGGGGGTGTTCACCCGGACAAGGGGGGCATCCGGACGGACGAACGGATGCGCAAAGAGGCGCGCACGGCACAGGGGCGGCGGGGTGTCTCGCCCCGCCGCCCCTGGTCCGTCCGTCGCCCGGGCCGCGGCCGCCCCCTTCCCGGAGCGCGGCCCGTCCCCCGCCGGTGACGGGTCACTCCGTGGCGATCGCCTCCAGGACGTTCATCCGGCCCGCCCGGAACGCCGGGACCAGAGCGGCGACCAGGCCCACGAACGCCGATCCGACGAAGACCCCGATGATCGTCGGCCACGGGATGTCGAGGACCTTCAGACCCTCCAGGGCGAGCAGCTGCTGGGCGGTGGCGCCCCAGCCCATGCCCAGGCCGAGACCCAGCAGGGCGCCGAAGAGGGCGATCACGACCGACTCCATGCGGATCATGCGGCGCAGCTGCCGGCGCGACAGGCCGATGGCCCGCATCAGACCGATCTCCCGGGTGCGTTCCACGACCGACAGGGCCAGGGTGTTCACCACGCCCAGGACCGCGACGACGATCGCCAGGGCCAGCAGGCCGTAGACCATGTTCAGCAGCTGGCCGACCTGGTCCCGCAGCGCCTCCTTGTAGTCGGTCTGGTCGCGCACCGTGTACTGCGGGTAGTCGTGCAGCGCGTCCTTCAGCGCCCGGTACGCGGCGTCCTTCTGCCCGTCCTTCGCCGAGGCGAGGACCATCATCGTCAGCGGCATCCTCTCCTTCGGGACGTGCCGGGCGAGCGTGTCGATCGACAGGTACTTCGCCCCCACGTCGATCACGCCCTCGCTGCTGGTGATCGCGCGGACCGTCAGCGTGCCCGTCGAGCCGCCCCGGAACGCGACCTCGATCTTCGAGCCGATGCCGATGCCGTGGTCCTTCGCGAACTTCTCCGGGACGGACATCGATCCGGGCCGGTAGGCGTCCTCGAGCTCGCCCTCCACGGTCTTCACCCGCAGGTCGGTCGCGTACGTCGGGTCGGCCGCCGAGAGCATCTGCTTCCTCAGCGTCCTGCCGTCGGGCGTGGTGAGGTCGGCCTCGGCCAGCTTGTACTCGGTGACCCGCTCCAGCTGCGGCACCGCCTTCACCGCCTTCACGGCCTGCGGGGTGATCAGCTGGCCCATGTCGTTCTGGACGATGAAGTCCGTGCCGACCGCCTTGTCGAGCTCCTCGGTGGCGGAGGCCACCATGGAGGAGCCGACCACCGACAGGCACGCCACCAGCGCGAGACCGATCATCAGCGCGGCACCGGTCGCACCGGTGCGGCGCGGGTTGCGCAGGGCGTTGCGCTCGGCCATCCGGCCGACCGGGCCGAAGACCCGCAGCAGGACCGCGCCCAGGACCCGGACCACACCGCCGACGAGCAGCGGGCCGACGACGACGAAGCCGACCAGCGACAGCACCACGCCCAGGCCCAGCCACACCGAGCCCTCGGACGCCTTGTCCGCGGCGCCCGCCAGGTAGAGGGAGAACCCTCCGGCGGCGGTGAGGACCGTACCGACCACGCCCCGCACCCAGCCGGCCCTGGCGTCCGCCGGGGCACCCGTGTCGCGCAGCGCGGCCATCGGGGAGATCCGGCCGGCCCGCCGGGCGGGCAGATAGGCGGCCAGCACGGTGACGACGACGCCCAGCAGTACGCCGATCGCAGGAGTCGTCCAGGCCACCGTCAGATCGTCCATGGACAGCTTCATGCCCATCAGACTCATGAGCTTCATCAGCCCGACCGCGAGCCCGACGCCCGCCCCCACACCGAGCACCGAGCCGACGACGCCCAGCAGCAGCGCCTCGGCCAGCACCGAGCGGTTGACCTGCCCGCGGGAGGAGCCGATGGCCCGCATCAGGCCGATCTCCCGGGTGCGCTGCGCGACCAGCATGGAGAAGGTGTTGATGATCAGGAAGACGCCGACGAGGAAGGCGATCCCGGCGAAGCCGAGCATGGCGTACTTCATGACGCTCATGAAGCTCTCGACGTCCTTCCGGTTGGCGTCGGCGACCTCCTCGGCGGTCCGCACCTTGTAGTCGTCGCCGAGCGCGGCCACCACGTTCTTCTTCAGCTGCGTGTCGCTGACACCGTCGGCGGCGGTGACGTTGATGTCGGTGTAGACGCCGGTTTCGCCGACCAGGACCTTCTGGGCGGTCCTGGTGTCCAGGTAGAAGAGCGCGGCACCGGGGTTGGTGACGGTGAAGCTGACGATGCCGGAGACCTTCGCGGTGTGCGTGCCGACCGCCGTGATCACGCCCACCTCGTCGCCGAGCTTCAGGCCGTGCTTGTCGGCGGTGTCGGCGTCGACCATCACCTGGTCCGCGCCCTTGGGCGCCGCACCGGAGGTGATCTTCATGGTGCGGGCCTCGTTGGCGTTCCAGCTGCCGACGATGGTCGGCGCGCCGCTGGTCGGCGAAAGGCTGTCCTTGTCGCCGTCGACGACGGTCACCGAGGTCGAGAACACCGCGCCCTCGGCCGACTTCACGCCGTCCACCGCGCGCACCTCGGTGAGCACGGAGGCCGGTATCACCGGCGGCCTGCCGTTGCTGGAGGTCGTCTCACCGCTGTCGGAGGCGTCCTTGGCGCTGACCGTCACGTCCGACGCCGTCGCCTGGAACAGCTTGTCGAACGTCGTGTTCATCGTGTCGGTGAACACCAGCGTCCCGCAGACGAACGCCACCGACAGCAGCACGGCGACGGCCGACAGCGCCATGCGCCCCTTGTGCGCCAGGAAGTTGCGCAGGGAGGTCTTCAGGACGGTCATGACGTGCGCCCCCGGGCGTCGAAGTCCTTCATGCGGTCCAGCACCTGATCGGCCGTCGGCTGGTCCATCTCGTCGACGATCCGGCCGTCGGCGAGATACAGCACACGGTCGGCGTAGGAGGCGGCCACCGGGTCGTGGGTGACCATCACGATCGTCTGCCCCAGCTCGTCCACCGACCGGCGCAGAAAGCCCAGCACCTCGGCACCCGCGCGGGAGTCCAGGTTCCCGGTCGGCTCGTCACCGAAGATGATCTCGGGCCGGGCGGCCAGGGCACGGGCCACGGCGACACGCTGCTGCTGACCGCCGGAGAGCTGGTTGGGCCGGTGCTTGAGCCGGCCGGAGAGCCCCACGGTCTCCACCACCCGCTCCAGCCACTCCTTGTCCGGCTTCCGGCCGGCGATGTCCATGGGCAGGGTGATGTTCTCGAGCGCGTTCAGCGTGGGCAGCAGATTGAACGCCTGGAAGATGAAACCGATCCGGTCCCGGCGCAGCTGCGTGAGCTTCTTGTCCTTCAGGCCGGTGATCTCGGTCTCGTCCAGGAAGATCTGACCGCTGGTCACGGTGTCGAGACCGGCCAGGCAGTGCATCAGTGTGGACTTGCCGGACCCCGAGGGCCCCATGATCGCGGTGAACCGGCCGCGGGCTATGTCCACGTCGACGTGGTCCAGGGCGACGACACGGGTCTCCCCGGCCCCGTATGCCTTCACGACCTGCCGCGCCCGCGCGGCAACGGCCGTAGTCCTTCCAGTACCCCCGTGCCTGGGAACGGTCACAGCCGATGTCACGTCACGTCTCCTAAGTCGGTCTTTCGATGGATGTGTCGGGTGCGGACGCGTGGTCTGCGAAGTGATCCGTGCGGTGGTGCGCGCAGCGGTCCGCGCATCGGTACGTCGTCGAGTCTGCTCGGCGCAGGCCCCCGGCGCGCTGGTGCTCGGCGCAGTCTTCAACGGGGGAAAACCCCACCCCCGCCGGTGCGGCACACCGCCCCCTGCGGTGTAAAGCCAGGTTAAGGACGCTCCCGCCCCCGCACGTCATCCGGCGGTACGAACCCTCCCCGGCCTCGGGTACGGCGCTTCCCCTAGGGGTTCTCCACCGCTGGACGGAGCCCTTCTCAGGGTTGCCTCCTCCCATCGGCGCACCGGGAGTCTTCACCCTTACGCCGCGTGAAGGTCAAGCGCACGGCCGCCCCGCGACGGAACCGGTACGCGGACAAGCCGCACGGACAAGCCCCCGAAAAAGACGGCACCCGCCCGTCGGCACGACCCCTGCCGCGCGCCCCCGTCCGCCCGGTCAGCGCCCCGTCACACCGCTTCGCGCCACCGCGCCGGCCTGCGCCCCCGCACCGTCGCCCCACCCCTCGCCGCGCTCACGCGGCACCCGCTCCGGCCCCACGGCGATCCACTCGTCCCGCAACCGGGCCTCGGCCAGCACCTCCGCCGCCCGCGCCCGCGCCTCCTGCTGCCCCCGCAGCGCCGCCTGCTCGGCCTCGGCCAGGGCCCGCACCGCCTCGGACAGGGCCGCCTCGGCGGCCGCCGCCCGGGCGGCGTACTCCGCCTCGAGAGCGGCCTCCCGCTCGGCCTGCGCCCGCTCCACCTCCGCCCACCGCTCGGCATGCTCCCTGGCCTGCGCGGCGAGCATCCCGGAGGCGTACCGCCGCGTCTCCCGCAGCACCGCCAGCGCCTCCCCGCGGCGCTCCTTCGTCTCCCGGCGCACCGCGGCCCGCAGCTCGTCGGCCTTCGCCCGCGCCGCGACAAGGCACTGCTCGGCCTGCTCGTCGGCCCGGGCCCGCACGGCGTCGGCCTGCGCCCGGGCGGCGGCAAGGACACGCTCCGCATCGGCCCGTGCCGTCTCCATCAGACGCTGCGCCACCCGCCGCGCGCTCTTGCGCACCGCCTGCGCCTCCTCCTGCGCCAGCTCGAAGAGCCGCCCGGCGCGCTCGCCGAGACTCTCGTACGTCTGGGGGCCCAGCCCCTCCACCGCCTCACGCAGCCGGGCCAGTTCCGTCTCCATCTCCCGGGCGAGAACGGTCAGGCGCGCCGCACGCTCCCACGCGGCGTCCCGGTTGTCGGAGAGGGCAGCCATGTACGCGTCGACCTGAGCGGGACGGTAGCCGCGCCCCCGTACGACCGCGAAGCCGTACGGCGACCCCGGTGCGCTGCTCATCCTGGACCCCTCTCCGCCGGAACACCGCCGACGCGCTGCCGGGACGCTCCCGAAACACCGCCGAGCTACACGAACGGAATACGACATGATGATTTCGCGCATATCTTGATGTATGGGGCGCTGATGTTCATAACGCGACACTCCGGACGCACGGCGAGTCGCCCCGAGGGCGACGGACACCGCCACGGGCACCCCTGCGGACACCCCCGCGGCCCCGGACGCGGACACGGCCGCACGGACACCGGCGGACACCGGCAGGGACCGGCGGACACCGGCAGGGACCGGCGGACACCGGCGGACACCGGCGGACACAAAAAGGCCGGGCCCGGTCGCAAGAACCGGGCCCGGCCCCGTCCGCACACGATGCGGCCGTCAGCCGGGACGCCTCACAGCAGCCCGTCCCACATCTGCTCCAGCACCACCGACCACCAGCTCTCGGGCGAACTCAGCGCCGCCGGGTCCAAGGACGCCAACTGCGCCTGGAAGTCGACGGTCCAGCGGCCCGCCTGCTCCTGGGTCAGCCCGTAGCGCAGCCGCCACATCCGCCCGAGCAGCGCCAGACAACGCACGAACTCCGGCAGCCCCGTGTTCACGAACTGCGGCGGCACGGGCGCACCGCCCGGCCCCGCCTCCACCGGCACCGCCACGATGTTCGCCGTGCCGTACTGCACACAGATCGCCTTGCCGAAGTCACTGCCCACCACCAGGTACGAGCCCGCGTCCGGCGCCGCCTGCACCCCGCGCTCGGCCGCCAGCTCCGCCAGCGTCGGCACCGGCCGCCCCGGCTGGGCCTGCGCCCAGAAGAACGGCCCCATGTCGACCGGCAGCCCCGCCACCACCAGGGTGTGCGCCACGATCGGCGGAACGCCCTGCCGGGAGACCGCGGCCTGATCGAACCGGAAGACGCCCGGCCCGAAGGCCGCGCCCAGCTCATGGGCGATGCCCTCCGGCGGAATCGGCGGCGCCGGCTGCACCGGCGGCAACGGCGCACGCACCGGCGCCGGACGGGCCGGACCGTCCGCCACCTGGTGCAGCTCGCCCTGGTGGGCGAGGAGTTGCTCGATGCCCTGCCGGCGGCTCGCGTGATCGGTGCCGTACGGCGCGATCGACGTGATGCGCGCCTGCGGCCACTGCTCACGGATCATCCGCGCGCAGTAGGCGCCCGGCAGCTGACACGACTCCAGCTCCGTGTGCAGCTCCAGCACCTGGTCCGGCGGCACGTTCATGGCCCGCAGCTCGTGGAAGATCTGCCACTCCGGATGCGGCATGCCCGGCGCGGAACGCCGGATCAGCTGCTGCTCCGAACCGTCCTGCGCGCGGTAGCGCAGCACGGCCTGATAGCCGGGGCCGACCATCGGCTGCCCCTGCTGGGGATAGCCGTAGGCCGACGGCGGCTGCCCCGGAGCGAGCGGCTGACCGGGCAGGGAGTGCCCGGGCGCGGGCGGCGGACCGGGCGGCGGCACCGCACCCGGCGGCACACCGGGAGCCCCCGGAGGCGGAGGAGGCGCACCGGGAACGCCCGGCGGGGGCGCGGCCAGCATCGTCTCCGCACGGTGCACGGCACCCGGAGAGCCCGGCGGCCGAGGCGCACCCGGCGCCCCCGGGGCACCTGGGGGAGCACTGGGCGGAGGCGGAGGTGTCCCCCCGCCGGTCCGGCCGGGATCCGCGAGCATCGTGGCCGCGTGATGCACGCCCCCCGGAGGCGTGCCGCCCGTACCGCCCGGCGGGTTCGGCGCTCCCGGCGGAGGCGGCGTCGGACCGCCCGCACCACCGGGGCCGTCGGGCCCGAGCGACGACACGAGCTGGGTCGGCACATAGCCGCCCGCGGCACCCGGCGCACCGGGCGGAGGCGGCGTGGGGGCTCCGCCCGCAGGCGTGCCGCCCGCAGGCGTGCCTCCCGCAGGGGTCGGTGCCCCCGGCGGCGGAGGCGGCGTCCTGCCCGCCGCGGAGCCGGCGGCCTCACCGGCGCCCGGCGCGGGCGGCGGCGTGGAAGCGGCCGCGTCCTGCGGCTTGCCCGAGGGCGGCGGAGGCGGCGTGCCCGGACCGGGCAGCGTACGCGGCGGCGCGGGCGGCGGGGTGTCCTGCGGAGCACCGGACGCACCCGCGCCGGCCGGCGCACCGCCCCCGCCGGTCCCGCCGGGTGCGTCGGGTGCGTCGGGTGCGTCGGGTGCGTCGATCGCCGGTGCCAGCCGGGTGCGCGGAAGCTGACTGCCGCCTTCCATCAGCGTCGTCTTGGCGTCCGGGGCGACGGTGGGCGGCGGCGGGGTGTCGTCGGTCTCGCTCAGCGCCGGCGAGTAGACCGTGTCCGGCAGCGGCACGGAACGGTCGTCCTCCACGTCCACGCTGGTGTCCGTCCCGGTCCACGGAGTCGCCCCGACAGGAACGGCCGGAGCACTCGGGGTGCTCGGGGCACTCGGCGTGCCGGGCGTGCTCGGAGTGCCGGGCGTGCCCGGAGTGCCGGGCGCACTGGGCGTACCGGGCGCGCTCGGGGCACTCGGCGTGTCCGACGCCCCGGACGCACCCCGCCGGTCCGGAATCCCCATCCTGTCCGCCGCCTCCTGCAACCACTGAGGCGGCGTCAGCAAGAACGACGTCTGATTCAGATCCACCCGCGCCGGCGGCTTCGGAGCCGCCTCCGCGGCCTGCTCCGCACGCCCGTACTCCTCCTCGTACCGGCGGATGATCTCCCCCACCGGCAACGCCGGCCACAAGGTGGCCTCCCCGCTGTCCCGGGCGATCACCAGCCGCTGCGCACCGCCGTCCGGCCGAGGACCGCCCTCACGGTCCTCCGCCCACACCACGAAGCCCAGCTCGAACTCCCGTACCCGCACCTCACGCTGCTGGTACGCCGGCACATCCCCGTTGATCCACTCTTCCGCGCGCTCCTGCGCCTGCGCGAACGTCACCATCGCCCGACTCACTCTCCCGCCGACGAACCGGAGGACACGGGCACCACACGCGCGAAACCGCCCTCCACCATCAGATTCGCCACCGTCTCCAACTCCGGCGGAGAACCCGCCAACCGGGACAGAAACGCGTCGAAGTCCTCACCGCACGGCAGCAGCAACCGCTCCACCCGCTCCGCCTGCGACCACGACGGATCCACGTCCCGCACATCGTCGTACGGGCAGAACCACACCGAACCGACCCGCTCGCCCTTCACCTTCACCGCGAGCAGCCCGCCCTGCACGAAAGCGACGCCCAGATAGTCCTTCGTCAGGTGATCACGCAGACACTTGTTGATGTACACCAGGTCATTGACCGCCGCCTCCTCCCGCACCGTGAAGAACGGCTGGTCGATCAGCAGCCCCAGCTCCGCGTCCAGCGCCGTC
>NZ_MUME01000195.1 GCF_002155915.1 Streptomyces thermovulgaris
TCACCGGCACCCGCGCGGCCGCCGCCGGCGGCTACACCTGCGTGTTCGCCATGGCCAACACCTTCCCCGTCGCCGACACCGCCGGTGTCGTCGAGCAGGTCTGGAGGCTCGGCCGCGAGCACGGCTACTGCGACGTGCGGCCCGTCGGCGCCGTCACCGTCGGCCTGGAGGGCAAGAAGCTCGCCGAGCTCGGCGCCATGCACGAGTCCGCGGCCGCAGTCACCGTCTTCTCCGACGACGGCAAGTGCGTCCACGACGCCGTGATCATGCGGCGGGCCCTGGAGTACGTGAAGGCCTTCGACGGCGTCATCGCCCAGCACGCCCAGGAGCCGCGGCTGACCGAGGGCGCCCAGATGAACGAGGGCGTGGTCTCCGCCGAGCTGGGACTCGGGGGCTGGCCGGCCGTCGCCGAGGAGTCGATCGTCGCCCGGGACGTGCTGCTCGCCGACCACGTCGGCTCCCGCGTGCACATCTGCCACCTGTCCACCGCCGGCAGCGTCGAGATCGTCCGCTGGGCCAAGTCCCGCGGCATCCGGGTGACCGCCGAGGTCACCCCCCACCACCTGCTGCTCACCGACGAACTGGTGCGCACCTACGACCCGGTCTACAAGGTCAACCCGCCGCTGCGCACCGCACGCGACGTGCAGGCCCTGCGCGAGGCCCTCGCCGACGGCACGATCGACATCGTCGCCACCGACCACGCCCCGCACCCGCACGAGGACAAGGACTGCGAGTGGCCCGCCGCCGCCATGGGCATGATCGGCCTGGAGACCGCCCTGTCCGTGGTCCAGGAGACGATGGTCGACACCGGCCTGATGGACTGGGCCCAGGTCGCCGAGCGGATGTCCTTCGCCCCCGCCCGGATCGGCCGGGCCACCGGGCACGGCCGGCCCGTCTCGGCAGGTGAGCCTGCCAACCTCACTCTCGTCGATCCGGCATACCGTGGCCGGGTGGACCCCGCGGGCTTCGCCTCGCGCAGCCGCAACACCCCCTACCGGGGAATGGAGCTGCCGGGCCGGGTGACGCACACCTGGCTGCGGGGCAAGGCCACGCTCGTCGACGGGAAGCTCACGTGACCTCTGTATTCCTGATCGCCGCCGAGAGGACGTCGGCGCCGGTCACCGACTGGGCCGCACGAATCGGCTGGGTGGTCGGTCTTCTGCTGTTCGTCGCACTCGTCTACTGGCTCATGCGCGAGGGCTGGAAATGGCGCGGCACCCTTCAGGGCGACCTGCCGCCGCTGCCTGCCGCGCCGGAGCCGTCCGGCGAGGCCAGACTGACGATGAGCGGCCGCTACCACGGCTCCACCACCGCCGGGCAGTGGCTCGACCGCATCGTGGCCCACGGCCTGGGCACCCGGAGCCGGGCCGAACTCACCCTGACCGACGCGGGCCTGCACGTCGTCCGTCCCGGCGCGACGGACTTCTTCGTCCCCGCCGGTGCCCTGCGCGGCGCCCGCCTCGACAAGGCCATCGCCGGCAAGGTGCTCACCGAGGGCGGCCTGCTGGTGGTGACCTGGGCCCACGGCGACCGGCTGATCGACTCCGGGTTCCGCTCCGACCGGGCGGCCGAGCACTCCGCCTGGGTGGACGCACTGAACGAGATGACCAACACGACGGAAGGCGCACGATGACGACCTCCACCAGGGAATCCGCGAAGGTTCCCGCCGTACTCGTCCTGGAGGACGGGCGGATCTTCCGCGGCCGTGCCTACGGGGCCGTGGGGGAGACGTTCGGGGAGGCCGTGTTCTCCACCGGGATGACCGGCTACCAGGAGACCCTCACCGACCCGTCGTACGACCGCCAGATCGTCGTCGCGACCGCCCCGCAGATCGGCAACACCGGCTGGAACGACGAGGACGACGAGTCCCGGCGCATCTGGGTCGCCGGATACGTCGTGCGCGACCCCGCCCGCGTGCCCTCCAACTGGCGCGCCACCCGCTCGCTCGACGACGAGCTGATCGCCCAGGGCGTCGTCGGCATCCGCGGCATCGACACCCGCGCCCTCACCCGCCATCTGCGCGAGCGCGGCTCGATGCGCGCGGGCATCTTCTCCGGCGAGGCCATCGCCCCCGAGGCCGAGCTGCTCGCCCGGGTGCAGGCCCAGCCGCCCATGAAGGGCGCCAGCCTCTACGAGGAGGTCGCCACCCAGGAGACGTACGTCGTTCCCGCGATGGGGGAGAAGAGGTTCACCGTCGCCGCGGTGGATCTGGGGATCAAGGGGATGACGCCGCGGCGGATGGCCGAGCGGGGCATCGAGGTGCATGTGCTGCCTGCCACGGCCACCGTGGAGGACGTCTACGCGGTGAACCCGGACGGGGTGTTCTTCTCCAACGGTCCGGGTGATCCGGCCACCGCCGACGGTCCTGTCGCCCTGATGCGGGCGGTGCTGGAGCGGGGCACGCCCTTGTTCGGCATCTGTTTCGGCAACCAGATCCTCGGCCGGGCGCTGGGTTTTGGCACCTACAAGCTGAAGTACGGCCACCGTGGCATCAATCAGCCGGTGCAGGACCGCACCACCGGCAAGGTGGAGGTCACCGCGCACAATCACGGCTTCGCCGTGGACGCGCCCCTGGACAAGGTCAGCGAGACCCCGTACGGCCGCGTGGAGGTCTCGCACGTGTGCCTGAACGACAACGTGGTGGAGGGGCTGAGGCTGCTGGACCGTCCGGCTTTCTCGGTGCAGTACCACCCCGAAGCGGCCGCGGGCCCGCATGACGCCGCCTACCTGTTCGACCGCTTCGTCTCCCTGATGGAGGGCCAGCGTGCCTAAGCGCACCGATATCCAGTCCGTCCTGGTCATCGGCTCCGGCCCGATCGTCATCGGCCAGGCCGCCGAGTTCGACTACTCCGGCACCCAGGCGTGCCGGGTGCTGAAGGCCGAGGGCCTGCGGGTCGTGCTCGTCAACTCCAACCCGGCGACGATCATGACCGACCCGGAGATCGCCGATGCCACCTATGTCGAGCCGATCACCCCGGAGTTCGTCGAGAAGATCATCGCCAAGGAGCGGCCGGATGCGCTGCTGCCCACCCTGGGCGGGCAGACGGCCCTGAACACCGCCGTCGCCCTGCACAAGAACGGCGTCCTGGCCAAGTACGGCGTGGAGCTGATCGGCGCCAACATCGAGGCCATCCACCGGGGCGAGGACCGCGACCAGTTCAAGGAGGTCGTCGAGGCCGTCCGGCGGAAGACCGGGCACGGCGAGTCCGCCCGCTCGGTGATCTGCCACTCCATGGACGAGGTGCTGGCCGGCGTCGAGGAACTCGGCGGCTACCCGGTCGTGGTGCGCCCCTCCTTCACCATGGGCGGCGCCGGCTCCGGTTTCGCCCACGACGAGGAGGAACTGCGCCGCATCGCCGGCACCGGGCTCGAACTCTCCCCGACCAGCGAGGTGCTCCTGGAGGAGTCGGTCCTCGGCTGGAAGGAGTACGAGCTGGAGCTGATGCGCGACAAGAACGACAATGTCGTGGTCGTCTGCTCCATCGAGAACCTCGACCCGATGGGCGTGCACACCGGTGACTCCATCACCGTCGCCCCGGCGATGACCCTCACCGACCGCGAGTACCAGATCCTGCGCGACATCGGTATCGCCGTGATCCGCGAGGTCGGCGTCGACACCGGTGGGTGCAACATCCAGTTCGCGGTCAATCCGGACAACGGCCGTGTCATCGTCATCGAGATGAACCCGCGGGTGTCGCGGTCGTCGGCGCTGGCGTCGAAGGCGACCGGTTTTCCGATCGCCAAGATCGCCGCCAAGCTGGCCATCGGCTACACCCTCGACGAGATCCCCAACGACATCACCCGGCAGACCCCGGCCTCCTTCGAGCCGACGCTGGACTATGTGGTGGTCAAGGCGCCCCGGTTCGCCTTCGAGAAGTTCCCCGGCGCCGATGCCACGCTGACCACCACCATGAAGTCGGTCGGCGAGGCGATGGCGATCGGCCGCAACTTCCCCGAGGCGCTGCAGAAGGCCCTGCGCTCGCTGGAGAAGAAGGGAAGCCAGTTCACCTTCGTGGGTGATCCCGGTGACAAGGAGGAGCTGCTGAGGGCGGCCGCCCGGCCGACCGACGGGCGGATCAACACCGTCATGCAGGCCATCCGCGCCGGTGCCACTGCGCAGGAGGTCTTCGCCGCCACCAGGATCGATCCCTGGTTCATCGACCAGCTCTTCCTGCTCAAGGAGGTCGCCGACGAGCTCGCCCAGGCCCCCGAGCTGACCCCCGGGCTGCTGGCCGAGGCCAAGCGGTACGGCTTTTCCGACCTGCAGATCGGCCAGATCCGCGGCCTGCGCGAGGACGTCGTGCGCGAGGTGCGTCACGCGCTGGGCATCCGCCCGGTGTACAAGACGGTGGACACCTGCGCGGCGGAGTTCGCCGCGAGGACGCCGTACTTCTACTCCTCCTACGACGAGGAGAGCGAGGTCGCCCCGCGCGAGAAGCCCGCGGTGATCATCCTGGGCTCCGGGCCGAACCGGATCGGGCAGGGCATCGAGTTCGACTACTCCTGCGTGCACGCCTCCTTCGCCCTGGCCGAGGCCGGCTACGAGACGGTGATGGTCAACTGCAACCCCGAGACCGTCTCCACCGACTACGACACCTCCGGCCGGCTCTACTTCGAGCCGCTCACCCTGGAGGACGTGCTGGAGGTCGTCCACGCCGAGCAGCAGGCCGGCCCGCTGGCCGGGGTGATCGTCCAGCTGGGCGGCCAGACCCCGCTGGGCCTGGCCCAGGCCCTGAAGGACAACGGCGTGCCGATCGTGGGCACCTCCCCGGAGGCCATCCATCTGGCCGAGGACCGCGGCGCCTTCGGCCGGGTCCTCAAGGAGGCCGGCCTGCCCGCCCCCAAGCACGGCACCGCCACCACGTTCGCCGAGGCCAAGGCGATCGCCGACGAGATCGGCTACCCGGTCCTGGTGCGCCCCTCCTACGTGCTGGGCGGGCGCGGGATGGAGATCGTCTACGACGAGGCCCGTCTGGAGGCCTACATCGCCGAGTCCACCGAGATCGGCCCCTCCCGCCCGGTGCTGGTCGACCGGTTCCTGGACGACGCCATAGAGATCGACGTCGACGCCCTCTACGACGGCCACGAGCTCTACCTGGGCGGGGTGATGGAGCACATCGAGGAAGCGGGCATCCACTCCGGCGACTCCGCCTGCGCCCTGCCCCCCATCACCCTGGGCGGACACGACATCAAACGCCTGCGCGCCTCCACCGAGGCCATCGCCAGGGGCGTGGGGGTGCGCGGACTGATCAACATCCAGTTCGCCATGGCCGGGGACATCCTCTACGTGCTGGAGGCCAATCCGCGTGCCTCGCGCACCGTGCCCTTCACCTCCAAGGCCACCGCCGTGCCCCTGGCCAAGGCCGCCGCCCGCATCTCCCTGGGCGCCACCATCGCCCAGCTGCGCGAGGAGGGCCTGCTGCCCCGGACCGGCGACGGGGGCACGCTGCCGCTGGATGCGCCGATCTCGGTCAAGGAGGCGGTGCTGCCCTGGTCGCGTTTCCGGGACACCTCCGGGCGCGGGGTGGACACCGTGCTGGGGCCGGAGATGCGTTCCACCGGTGAGGTGATGGGCATCGACTCCGTCTTCGGCACCGCGTATGCCAAGTCGCAGGTGGGGGCCTACGGGCCGTTGCCGACCAAGGGGCGGGCGTTCATCTCGGTGGCCAACCGGGACAAACGGTCGATGATCTTCCCGGCGCGGGAGCTGGTCGCCCACGGGTTCGAGCTGCTGGCCACCTCCGGCACCGCCGAGGTGCTCAAGCGCAACGGCATCCACGCCACCGTGGTGCGCAAGCACTCCGAGGGGCCGGGGCCGAACGGGGAGCGGACCATCGTCCAGCTCATCCACGACGGCGAGGTCGATCTGATCGTCAACACCCCCTACGGCACCGGCGGCCGGCTGGACGGCTACGACATCCGCACCGCGGCCGTGGCCCGCTCGGTGCCCTGCCTGACCACCGTCCAGGCACTGGCCGCGGCCGTGCAGGGCATCGACGCCCTCCAGCACGGCGACGTCGGCGTCCGCTCCCTGCAAGAACACGCGGACATCCTGAACGCGGCACGCGCCTAGCGGCCCCGAGGGGGACACCGGAAACGGTGTCCCCCTCTTCACGAGGACTGCCTCCCCACGAGAACTTCCTTCACGAAAACTCCCCTCTTCACCGGGCCCGGCCGGGACCCGCTTCCCGGGCCCCGGCCGTATCCGGACCCCCTTCCCACGGACCCACGAGGAGCCAGAGAACTCAGCCATGTACAAGCTTTTCTTCCGGCTGGTCTTCCAGCGGATGGACCCCGAGCGGGCGCACCACCTGGCCATCCGCTGGATCCAGTGCGTCGCCCGCATCCCGGTGCTGCGCACCTTCGTCGCGGCCGTGCTCGCCCCCCGCTGCAAGGAGCTGCGCACCGAGGCCTTCGGGCTGCGGATGCACGGCCCGTTCGGGCTCGCCGCCGGCTTCGACAAGAACGCCGTCGCGATCGACGGGATGGCGATGCTGGGCTTCGACCATGTGGAGGTCGGCACGGTGACGGGGAGGCCGCAGCCCGGCAACCCGAGGAAACGGCTGTTCCGCCTGGTCGCCGACCGTGCGCTCATCAACCGCATGGGCTTCAACAACGAGGGCTCGCTCACCGTCGCGGCGCGCCTGGCCTCCCGCATGCCCGTGTTCCGGACCGTCGTGGGCGTCAACATCGGCAAGACCAAGGTCGTCCCCGAGGAGGAGGCCGTCGGCGACTACGTCAAGTCCACCGAACGGCTGGCCCCGTACGCCGACTACCTGGTCGTCAACGTCTCCTCGCCGAACACCCCCGGCCTGCGTGATCTGCAGGCCACCGAGGCGCTGCGCCCGCTGCTGAGCGCCGTGCGCGAGGCCGCCGACCGGGCCGTGCCGGACCGCCGGGTGCCGCTGCTGGTGAAGATCGCGCCGGACCTCGCCGACGAGGACGTCGACGCCGTCGCCGACCTGGCCGTGGAGCTCGGCCTGGACGGGATCATCGCCACCAACACCACCATCGCCCGCGAGGGTCTCGGACTGGCCTCCGAGCCCTCGCTGGTCAAGGAGACCGGCGGGCTCTCGGGCGCGCCCCTGAAGGAGCGCTCCCTCCAGGTGCTGCGCCGTCTCTACGCCCGTGTGGGCGACCGTGTGACGCTGATCGGCGTGGGCGGCATCGAGGACGCCGAGGACGCCTGGCAGCGCATCCTGGCCGGCGCCACGCTGGTCCAGGGCTACAGCGCCCTCATCTACCAGGGGCCCTTCTGGGCCCGCGCCGTCCACAAGGGGCTCGCCGAGCGGCTGCGCACCAGCCCGTACGCCACGCTCGCCGAGGCAGTCGGCGCCGATGTGAGAAAGGCAGGCACGACGGCATGAGCCCGATCGAACCCTTCGGCGCGCGGCTGCGCCGTGCGATGGACGAACGCGGCCCGCTGTGCGTGGGCATCGACCCGCACGCCTCCCTGCTGCTGGAGTGGGGCCTGAACGACGACGTGGCCGGTCTGGAGCGGTTCAGCCGCACGGTGGTGGAGGCGGTCGCCGACCGGGTCGCCGCCCTGAAGCCGCAGAGCGCCTTCTTCGAGCGCTTCGGCTCGCGCGGCATCGCCGTCCTGGAGAGGACGGTCGAGGAGGCGCGGGCGGCGGGCGCACTGGTGATCATGGATGCCAAGCGCGGGGACATCGGTTCGACGATGGCCGCCTACGCCGAGTCGTTCCTGCGCGAGGACGCGCCGCTGTTCTCGGACGCGCTGACCGTCTCGCCCTACCTCGGCTACGGCTCCCTGAAGCCCGCGGTCGACCTGGCGCGGGAGAACGGCACGGGCCTGTTCGTCCTGGCGCTGACCTCCAATCCGGAGGGCGCGGAGGTCCAGCACGCCGTACGGCCGGGCGGCCGCACGGTGGGCGCGACCGTGCTCGCGCACCTCGCCGAGGAGAACGCCGGACAGACCCCGCTGGGCTCCTTCGGAGCGGTGGTGGGCGCCACCCTGGGCGACCTGTCGTCGTACGACCTCCGCATGGGTGGCCCGCTGCTCGCCCCGGGCATCGGGGCCCAGGGAGCGACTCCGGCCGACCTCCCCCGGGTCTTCGGGGCCGCGGTGCGCAATGTGCTTCCGAACGTCAGCCGGAGTGTTCTGCGTCACGGTCCCGATGTGGGCGCTCTGCGTGATGTTTCTGAACGTTTTGTGGAGGAGGTCCGGGCCGCGGTGGCCGCGGGCTGAGGCCGGATGAGCGGTCGGGACGGATCAGGGTCTGGATGCGCCCCCGGATCAGGGGCAGTATGTTCTAAATGTCCGATCCGGCGGAGGCTGACCAGGACTTTTCCGCTGTTCTCGCTGACTCAGGCGTCCTCGACCGCTAGTCTCCGTCGAGTGGGGGCACCTCCCACGGCCTCGAGGCAGTGGGCGAGAAGGGGCAAGTGTGTTGCTCGTGGCTCCCCAGGTGTGGGGCGACTAGGTTCCTCACCGGTCCGTATCCGACAGTTCGACATCCGAGGTGACGTAGGCGTGGCTCTTCCGCCCCTTACCCCTGAACAGCGCGCAGCCGCGCTCGAAAAGGCCGCCGCGGCTCGCCGGGAGCGGGCCGAGATCAAGAATCGACTCAAGCACTCCGGCGCCTCCCTGCACGAGGTCATCAAGCAGGGCCAGGAGAACGACGTCATCGGCAAGATGAAGGTGTCCGCCCTGCTCGAGTCGCTGCCGGGCGTCGGCAAGGTCCGCGCCAGGCAGATCATGGAACGACTCGGCATCTCCGAGAGCCGCCGGGTGCGCGGTCTCGGCTCCAACCAGATCGCATCCCTGGAGCGTGAGTTCGGCGGCGGCGGTTCCTCCTGATCCGAGCCCGGGGGGAGGGAGTCCCGGGCACTCCGGGATTGCTGGATAATCGCCCCATGGCTGTAACAACCCGGGGGACAACCCCCGTACCCCCGGACGCACGTCCGCGGCTGACCGTGCTCTCCGGCCCCTCCGGGGTCGGCAAGAGCACGGTCGTCGCCCATATGCGCAAGAAGCACCCCGAGGTCTGGTTGTCGGTGTCCGCGACGACCCGCAAGCCCCGCCCCGGTGAGCAGCACGGCGTCCACTACTTCTTCGTCAGCGACGAGGAGATGGACAAGCTGATCGCCAACGGCGAACTGCTGGAGTGGGCCGAGTTCGCGGGCAACCGCTACGGCACGCCGCGCGCCCCCGTGATGGAGCGCCTGGAGGCCGGTGTACCGGTCCTGCTGGAGATCGACCTCCAAGGGGCACGACAGGTCCGTGAGGCCATGCCCGAGAGCCGGCTGGTCTTTCTGGCGCCCCCCTCCTGGGAGGAGCTCGTGCGCCGGCTCACCGGCCGGGGGACCGAACCGCCCGAGGTGATCGAACGCCGGCTGCAGGCGGCCAAGGTCGAGCTCGCGGCCGAACCGGAGTTCGACGAGACCCTGGTCAACACCTCCGTCGAGGACGTGGCGCGCGAGCTGCTAGCCTTGATGGGTGTCGAGCGATCGTGACAGTGGCTGTGACCGCGGCCACAGCGGTGACAGTCGCCGTGACGGTCGCGACGGCTGATTCTTTCCCACCCATCGGAAGGTAGAGCGTGTCCTCTTCCATCGCCGCGCCCGAGGGCATCATCAACCCGCCGATCGACGAGCTCCTCGAGGCCACCGACTCGAAGTACAGCCTCGTGATCTACGCGGCCAAGCGGGCCCGCCAGATCAACGCGTACTACTCGCAGCTCGGTGAGGGCCTCCTCGAGTACGTCGGTCCGCTCGTCGACACCCACGTCCACGAGAAGCCGCTCTCCATCGCCCTGCGGGAGATCAACGCGGGTCTGCTGACGGCCGAGACCGTCGAGGGCCCCGGTCGGTAGGCCGGCAAGCCGTGTCCGCGCTTCGCGGACCGCAGCAGCTTGTGCACAGGCCCGGCAGCGAGACTGCCGGGCCTGTGGTCCGTTCGGGGGAGCCTGTGACCCGTTCGGAGGACGATGAGCGTTCCCGCGCGGTGATGCAGCATGGTCGTACATTTCCGAGCCGGGGAGAGACGGTGGACAAGCCGAGAGTCGTTCTGGGAGTCAGCGGCGGCATCGCCGCCTACAAGGCGTGCGAGCTGCTGCGCAGGCTGACGGAGTCGGGGCACGACGTACGGGTCGTCCCCACGGCCTCCGCCCTGCGCTTCGTCGGGGCCGCCACCTGGGCCGCCCTGTCCGGCAACCCCGTCTCCACCGAGGTCTGGGACGAGGTGCACGAGGTCCCGCACGTGCGCATCGGCCAGCAGGCCGACCTGGTCGTCGTGGCCCCGGCCACGGCGGACACCCTGGCCAGGGCCGCCCACGGCCTCGCCGACGACCTTCTGACGAACACCCTGCTCACCGCCCGCTGCCCGGTGGTCTTCGCCCCCGCCATGCACACGGAGATGTGGGAGCACCCGGCCACCCGGGAGAACGTGGCCACGCTGCGCCGCCGCGGCGCGGTCGTCCTCGAACCGGCGGTCGGCCGGCTGACCGGCGCCGACACCGGCAAGGGCCGGCTGCCCGAGCCGGCGGAGATCTTCGAGGTCTGCCGCCGTGTCCTCGCCCGGGGCGTGCGCGAGCCCGACCTCGCCGGCCGGCACGTCGTCGTCAGCGCCGGGGGCACCCGCGAGCCCCTGGACCCCGTCCGCTTCCTCGGCAACCGCTCCTCCGGCAAGCAGGGCTACGCCCTCGCGCGCACGGCGGTGGCCCGGGGCGCCCGGGTCACGCTGATCGCCGCGAACACCGCCCTGCCGGACCCGGCGGGCGCGGACGTCGTCCGGGTCGAGACGGCCCTGCAGCTGCGGGAGGCCGTGCTGAAGGCGGCCGCGGACGCCGACGCGGTGGTCATGGCCGCCGCCGTCGCCGACTTCCGCCCCGCGAGCTACGCGACCGGAAAGATCAAGAAGAAGGACGACCAGGAGCCCGAGCCCCTCGCCCTGGTGCGCAATCCGGACATCCTCGCGGAGATGTCGGCCGACCGGGCGCGGCCCGGACAGGTGATCGTGGGCTTCGCCGCCGAGACCGACGACGTCCTCGCCAACGGCCGCAGGAAACTCGCCCGCAAGGGCTGCGACCTGCTGGTGGTCAACGAGGTGGGGGAGCACAGGACCTTCGGCGCGGAGGAGAACGAGGCCGTGGTGCTGGCCGCCGACGGCGGCGAGACCCCGGTGCCGCACGGGCCGAAGGAGGCCCTGGCCGAAACCGTGTGGGACCTCGTGGCCGCCCGGCTGGGCTGATCACCGTTCTTTTTTCGCCTTTCCCCGGCACTTCCCGCTTTGCTGCGTGGCGGCTCTGGTCAAGTTCACCGGACATTGGGCAGAATGCCCGTGCCGCAGGTCACAGCGCTTCCGCGAGGCGAGACAGGTGGGGCGGTGACCGGGCGCGACCGATAAACTGTTCGCGGACGACGCCGGGTACGGTCCCCGTGTCGTCCGTCAATGATCAGCCAGCAGCCGCTGCAAACCCAGGGAGCGCTGTGTCCCGTCGCCTGTTCACCTCGGAGTCCGTCACCGAGGGTCACCCCGACAAGATCGCTGACCAGATCAGCGACTCCATCCTCGACGCACTGCTGCGCGAGGACCCGGCCTCCCGGGTCGCCGTGGAGACGATGATCACCACCGGCCTGGTGCACGTGGCCGGCGAGGTCACGACCAAGGCCTACGCGGACATCGCCACACTGGTCCGCAACAAGATCCTCGAGATCGGCTACGACTCCTCCAAGAAGGGCTTCGACGGCGCCTCCTGCGGTGTGTCGGTGTCGATCGGCTCGCAGTCCCCGGACATCGCCCAGGGCGTCGACGCGGCGTACGAGGCCCGGGTCGAGGGCGACGACGACGAGCTGGACCGGCAGGGCGCGGGCGACCAGGGCCTGATGTTCGGCTACGCGACGGACGAGACGCCGACGCTGATGCCGCTGCCGATCTTCCTGGCGCACCGCCTGGCCAAGCGGCTGTCGGACGTGCGCAAGAACGGCACGATCCCCTACCTGCGCCCCGACGGCAAGACCCAGGTCACCATCGAGTACGACGGCGACAAGGCGGTCCGCCTGGACACCGTGGTGGTCTCCTCGCAGCACGCCAGCGACATCGACCTGGACTCGCTGCTCGCTCCCGACATCCGCGAGTTCGTCGTGGAGCCGGAGCTGAAGGCGCTGCTGGACGACGGCATCAAGCTGGACACCGAGAACTACCGCCTGCTGGTCAACCCCACCGGCCGGTTCGAGATCGGCGGCCCGATGGGGGACGCGGGCCTGACCGGCCGCAAGATCATCATCGACACCTACGGCGGCATGGCCCGCCACGGCGGCGGCGCGTTCTCCGGCAAGGACCCGTCCAAGGTGGACCGCTCGGCGGCGTACGCGATGCGCTGGGTGGCCAAGAACGTGGTGGCGGCGGGTCTGGCCTCGCGCTGCGAGGTGCAGGTGGCGTACGCGATCGGCAAGGCCGAGCCGGTGGGTCTGTTCGTGGAGACCTTCGGCACGCACAAGGTGGAGCTGGAGAAGATCGAGAAGGCGATCGACGAGGTCTTCGACCTGCGTCCGGCCGCCATCATCCGCGATCTGGACCTGCTGCGCCCGATCTACGCCCAGACGGCCGCCTACGGCCACTTCGGCCGCGAGCTGCCCGACTTCACCTGGGAGCGCACCGACCGCGTGGACGCCCTGCGCGCGGCGGCGGGGCTGTAGGGCACGGCCCGCACCGAGCCGGACCGAGGCCCGGACCCCACAGGGGGGCCGGGCCTCGGCGCATGCCGGGACCGCCGCGCGGGGCAATGCTCCAAGCGCCGCCGGCTGTCGGCCCCGTTTGGTAGGAATGCAAGCGTGAGCAGCGAGAACGGTACGGGGCACGGCGACGCCGCGGGGGCGCCGCCGGAGCAGCTCGCGCTCATCCGGGAGAGCGTGCGCAAGGCCAAGGAGCCCCGGGCCAAGCCGCGGACCTGGCGGGGCGCCGCGCTCGCCGAGAACCTGCCGGTGGCCCGGGTGCTGGTCGACAAGGGCGTGCTGCACCTCGACCGGTACTTCGACTACGCCGTGCCGGCCGAGCTGGACGCCGCCGCACAGCCCGGGGTGCGGGTGCGGGTGCGGTTCGGGGCCGGCCGGCACCGGGTGCGGGAGGGACGGCGCGAGGGCGGCGGCCTCATCGACGGATATCTGATCGAGCGACGGGCCGAGACGGACTACTCCGGACCCCTGGCCGCGCTCGCCCAGGTCGTCTCGCCCGAACCCGTGCTCAGCGAGGAACTGCTGGGCCTCGCTGAGCACGGGTTCGG
>NZ_MUME01000196.1 GCF_002155915.1 Streptomyces thermovulgaris
CCGCCGCGGCGGCCCGCAGACTCGCCACGCTGCTGGCCGACCGGCCCGGCGCGGCGGGCGGCGGCCGCCGGGGCGCGGCTCCCGACCTCATGGAACTGCTCCCCCAGTGGCTCGCGGCGGCCAACGCCCGGGGGTACGCCGCCCCTCCGGAGGCGCTCCCGGCCCTGCTGGACGCGGCCCGGAGCCGGACGGACCTGCGTCCGGCCGTCCTGACCTTCGGCGGTCCGCGCGCGCTGTGGCTCGCCCGGTTCAACCCCGACTGGCGGTTCGCCCTGCGGGCCTCCCCGGGTGTCTCCCTGCCCGGCCCGCAGGACGCGGACCGCGTCCGGAGGCTGTGGGAGGAGGGCCTGTTCGCGGAGCGGGTGGCGCTGCTGGCGGCGCTCCGTGCGCGCAGGCCCGCCGAGGCGCGCGAGCTGCTCGCCTCCACCTGGGCCACCGAGCGGGCCGAGGACCGGCTGATGTTCCTCGACTCGCTGCGCACGGGTCTGGGCCCGGACGACGAGCCGTTCCTGGAGCAGGCCCTGTCCGACCGCAGCCGCAATGTCCGGGCCACGGCGGCGGAGCTGCTCTCGGCGCTGCCCGGGTCGGCCTTCGCCGCGCGCATGGCGGCCCGGGCCGGGGCCTGTGTGGCCCTGGACCACACGCGCGGGACACCGACGGTCGTCGTCGAGGCGCCGCACCAGTGCGACGCGGACATGGAGCGCGACGGCGTCGTCCCCAGGGCCCCGACGGGACGCGGCGAGCGGTCGTGGTGGCTGGGCCAGCTGGTCGAGGCGGCGCCTTTGGGGACGTGGCACGCGCGGCTGGGCGGGCGCACGGCGCAGGAGATCGTGGCGCTGCCGGTCGCGGACGGCTGGCGGGACGAACTGCACGCCGCCTGGTGCCGGGCGGCGGTACGGCAGCGGGACGCCTCGTGGGCACGGGCGCTGCTCGGGTCTCCCTCGGCACCCGAGGCGGCCGGGCCGGGCGCTCTGTCGCTGGCCGAGCGCGCCCGGCTGCTCGGCACGCTGGACGCCGCCGAACGGGCCGCGTGGGTGGCCGGGTTCATCGCGGCACACGGGCTGTCCGAGGCCTTTCAGCTGCTCGGGGTGTGCGCGGTGCCGTGGGCGGCCCCCCTGGGACGGGCGGTGGTCGACGCGCTCAACATCGCGCGGGACGCAGGGAGTTACCCATGGAGTTTCAGCGGAGTGATGGGGCTGGCCGAGCGGTGCCTGGATCCCGCGGAGGCGAGCCGGCTGGAGGGCCTGCTGGCGGTTCCGGACGAGCCGGAGGACGCGTCGCCCGGGGCCGGGGGGTACTGGGCGGAGGCGTTCCAGCGGCTGGTGACGACGCTGCGGCTGCGCTCCGCCATGGAGGAGGAACTGGGGCCGTCCCGGTCCGGCTGAGCAGGGCCGTGGGCTGCCGGGGCCGTCCCCGGGGGCACGGCCCCCGGGCCTCCCTCCGGCCCGGACGGCCCCGCCGTCCGGCTCCCCCGGGCTCCGCGGGCGGAGAAGCCCTCCGGGACGGGCCGGCCCCGCCCGGCCGGCGCCGGGTCCTACGCCTCCGCCGGCTGCCGGACGTTCGCCCGTACCCAGTCCACGATCGACTGGGTGGTCGCCCCCGGGGTGAAGATCTCTGCGACGCCCTTCTCCTTCAGCAGGGGGATGTCCGCGTCGGGGATGATTCCCCCGCCGAAGACCACGATGTCCTCCGCGTCGCGCTCCCGGAGCAGGTCGATCACGGCGGCGAAGAGCGTGTTGTGCGCCCCGGAGAGGATGGACAGCCCGATCGCGTCGGCGTCCTCCTGGATCGCCGTGTCGACGATCTGCTCCGGGGTCTGGTGGAGCCCGGTGTAGATGACCTCCATTCCGGCATCGCGCAGGGCGCGCGCGATCACCTTGGCGCCCCGATCGTGGCCGTCGAGCCCCGGCTTGGCCACCACCACGCGGATCGGACCGGCTGCCACACCCATCACTGCCTCCATGAAGCGACTTCATCCATCCGTCCATCCATCCGTACCGACACGTACCGCACCAGGAGGACGGACGCCCCGCACCACACCGTCCGGGGAAGTGAACGCACGTTATCTCCAGCATCCCGCAACCGGCAGTTTCACGGAGCGGAGCGAGGGGGAAATCACACGGTGAGGCACCCCCTCCGGCTCTGCGAGCAGGGAAAACCAGCCCGGGGGGAGCCGCAATGCGGCCGTCGCCCCCTCGCACCGCAGGCCCTGCACCGCGGCGGTGCGGCGGGTCGGCGAAGGCAGGAAGGGCACCCGGGACGGGTACGGCACGGCGGCGCGCGGTTTGCCCCGTCGGCCGCCCCCGCCGAAACTGCCCATGAGGGCACATGGGGGACAGAGCCGTCCTCCGGCGTGCCGACAGGAGGTCGGCCATGAAGGTCACCAAGGTCGCAGGCCCCATTCTCCCGCTCTGCCAGCGCCTGCTTCCGTGCAGGCTCGCAGGACTCTCGCTGGCCCTCCTGAAGGCGACCGCCCTGGAGCTCGCGATCCTCGCGGGACATCTCCTGCTGTACCCCTCGGGCATCATCCAGGAGCGCCGCTGCCAGGTCGGCCGGGTGCCCGCACAGTCCGGCGCCGCCGAGCTGCCGGCACAGGCCAAGCCCCCGGTCGTGCTGCTGCACGGGTTCATCGACAACCGCTCGGTGTTCGTCCTGCTGCGCCGCAGCCTCGCCCAGCACGGCCGGCACCGGGTGGAGTCGCTCAACTACTCTCCGCTGACCTGCGACATCCGCACCGCGGCCGAACTGCTCGGCCGGCACATCGAGGAGATCTGCGAACGCACCGGCAGCAGGCAGGTCGACGTGGTCGGGCACAGCCTCGGCGGGCTGATCGCCCGTTACTACGTGCAGCGGCTCGGTGGCGATCTGCGGGTCCGCACCCTCGTCACCCTCGGCACCCCGCACTCCGGCACCCGGGTGGCACCGCTGGCCAACGCTCACCCGATCGTGCGGCAGATGCGCCCCAACTCCGACCTGATCAAGGAGCTGGCCGGTCCGGCGCCGGGCTGCCGCACACGGTTCGTGAGCTTCTGGAGCGACCTCGACCATCTGATGGACCCGCTGGAGTCGGCCTGCATCGACCATCCGGACCTCCGGGCGGAGAACGTCCGGGTGAGCGGGATCGGCCATCTCGCCCTGCCGGTGCACCCCGCCGTCGCGACCGGGATCCGGCAGGCGCTCGACGCCGTGCAGCCCGACGATCCGTCCGCCGCGCGCACCGACGGGCTGACCGTGGCCTGACGGCCCGACGTAAATCGAACGTACATCGAACAAAAAGCCAAGGTCCTGTCGAGGGACCGGCGAAACACGGCTGAATGCCCGTTTCCTGTGTTCGGGAAACCCGCCGAAGATTGTCGCGTCCGCATACCGCCGGGTACAGTCGCCGCACTGCTCTGCCAGCCCCTGTAGTCGAGGCGAAAGAGAAGTTGGTGAACGATCGTCACCCGTCGGGGAGTGCGACCGCCCCGGCTCCGGCTTCCGGGACCGCCTCGACGCCCTGCGCGCCGTACGGCACCCAGGAAGCCGTGTACGGCGACTTCACCGCCTACGGCGCCCATGGCGCCACCGGTTTCCACACCGGCGCCCACGACACGGGGGGCTTCCCGGTCGATCCTCTCTTCGGTGCCGTCCCGGCCGACGGCGCCCAGGCCACGGGCTCGTACGACACCGTCCACTGGCCCTCGGGCGACCACGGAGCGCCGTACCACGACCCGTACACGGCCCAGCAGCACACCGTCCACGACACCGGCGCGTACGGCATGACCGCCTGGACGACGGGCTACCAGCAGCAGCCCTTCGTCCCCCCGCAGTCCGGGCCCGTCGACACCGGCGGCCAGTGGGACGCGAGCGTCTGGCCGCAGCCGGACCAGCAGGCCGCCGACAGCACCCAGCAGTGGGACTGGGGCACGCAGTTCTTCGACACCGGCGCGTACGACGCCACGCAGTGGAACAGCGACGGTGCCGCCGCGCCCGCCGAGGACCTCGGCGAGGCCGACCCGCACGACCGGCACGCGCCGCACGACTCGCACGACCCGCACGGCGCGCCTCCCTCCGCGCGGGAGGAGCCCGCCACCGGCGAGATGCCCGCGGTTCCGCAGCCGCCCGACGACGAGGAGGAGACCGCCGCGGACCCGGTCCCGGCCCCGCGGGCGGCCTCCCGCTCCCGGCGCCGCAGCCCGGCCAAGCGTTCCGCACTGCTCACGGTGGCCGTGCCCTCGGTCTGCGTGATGGGCGTCGCGGGCATCGCCGCCGCCTCCGTGGGCGGACTGGCCGACGAGGACAAGGACACCTCGGCGACCGCGGCCGACACGCACACGGTGAAGGCGTCGGAGGCCAACGCGAAGCTCGACCTCCAGCTGCGGAACGTGTCCGCCGGGGCGGACGACTTCGCCGGCCGGGCCAGCAGGTACCAGGAGCGCATCGACCTCAAGGCGAAGCAGGCCGCCGAGCTGAGGAAGGCGGCGGAGGAGGCGGCCCGCAGGGAGCGGCTGCGTCCCAAGTTCGCCCTTCCCGTCCTGCCGAAGGGACTCAGCGCCTTCTTCGGCCAGGCGGGCGTGAACTGGATGTCCGCGCACACCGGCATCGACTTCCCCGTCCCGTACGGGACTCCGGTGCTGGCCGCCACCGACGGCACGGTCCGCACGCAGTGGAACAGCGCTTATGGCAACATGATGATCGTGACCGCGATGGACGGCACGGAGACGTGGTACTGCCATCTCTCCAGCTACCAGGTCCCTTCCGGTACCACGGTCAAGGCCGGACAGCCGATTGCCTTTTCCGGGAACTCCGGCAACTCCACCGGTCCGCACCTGCACTTCGAGGTCAGGCCCGCCGGGGGATCGCCCATCGACCCGCTGGCGTGGCTGCGCAGTCACGGCCTCAACCCGCTCTAGGGCCTGCGCCGACCTCGACCCGGTCCAGGGCCTGCCGTCGCCCTCCCGGTCTCCGGACGAACGAGGGGAAGGCGACGGGAGACGGCGGCGGCGGGCCCTGATTCCCCTGTTGCGGCTTCTTCCGCGCTGCGGATTCCCCCGCCGTTTCCCGGCTACAGCTTCTCCACCGGTGCGTACCGCAGCAGCAGCCGCTTGGGCTTGGAGTCGCCGAAGTCGATCGTCGCCTCGGCGTTGCCGCCGGTGCCCTTGACCGCGATCACCGTGCCCAGCCCGAACTGGTCGTGGGTGACCCGGTCGCCGACGGCGAGGGACACCACCGGCTTCTCCGTGGCACGGCGGGTGGCGAACCCCGAGGCGCCGGACGCCGAGGAGCGGGACCGGGACGACGACAGCGAGGCCGCCACCCCGGACGCGGGACCGGGGGGCAGGGGCGCCGAGCCGCCCGTCCGCTTCCAGTCCACGTACTGCGGCGGGATCTCCTCCAGGAAGCGGGAGGGCGGGTTGTACGTCGGCTGCCCCCAGGCGCTGCGCATCGCCGAGCGCGTCAGATACAGCCGCTGCCGTGCGCGGGTGATGCCGACGTAGGCCAGGCGCCGCTCCTCCTCCAGCTCCTCGGTCCGGCCGAGGGCGCGCATGTGCGGGAAGATGCCGTCCTCCATGCCGGTGAGGAAGACCACCGGGAACTCCAGGCCCTTGGCGGTGTGCAGGGTCATCAGCGTGATGACTCCGTCGCCCTCCTCCTCGTCGGGGATCTGGTCGGAGTCGGCGACCAGGGCGACCTGCTCCAGGAATTCGGCCAGCGAGGCCGACTCGCCCTCCTCACGGCCCTGCTCGAACTCCAGGGCGACGGCGGCGAGTTCCTGGAGGTTCTCGATGCGGGTCTCGTCCTGCGGGTCGCTGGAGGCCTGCAACTCGGCCAGGTAGCCGGTGCGTTCCAGGACGGCCTCCAGGACCGTGGCCGGTCCGGCGCCGGACTCGACGATCGTCCGCAGGTCCTCCATCAGCGCGTTGAACCGCTTGACGGCGTTCACGGAGCGTGCGGCCATGCCGTACGCCTCGTCGACGCGGCGCAGCGCCTGCGCGAAGCTGATCCTCTCGCGCTGGGCGAGGGCGTCGATCATCGCCTCGGCGCGTTCGCCGATGCCCCGCTTGGGCACGTTGAGGATGCGCCGCAGCGGGACGGAGTCCTCGGGGTTGGCCAGCACCCGCAGGTAGGCCAGGACGTCCCGGACCTCCTTGCGCTCGTAGAAGCGGACACCGCCGACGACCTTGTAGGGCAGGCCGACGCGGATGAAGACCTCTTCGAAGACACGGGACTGGGCGTTGGTGCGGTAGAAGACGGCGACGTCGCCGGGCTTGGCCTCGCCCGCGTCGGTGAGACGGTCTATCTCGTCGGCGACGAACTGCGCCTCGTCGTGCTCGGTGTCGGCGACGTAGCCGGTGATACGGGCGCCCGCACCGGCGTTGGTCCACAGGTTCTTCGGGCGGCGGGAGCGGTTGTTCTCGATGACCGCGTTGGCGGCGGACAGGATCGTCTGGGTGGAGCGGTAGTTCTGCTCCAGCAGGATCGTCGTCGCGTCCGGGTAGTCCTCCTCGAACTGGAGGATGTTGCGGATGGTGGCGCCGCGGAAGGCGTAGATCGACTGGTCGGCGTCGCCGACCACGCACAGCTCGGCGGGCGGCAGGCCGTTCTCGCCGGTGCCGACGAGTTCCCGTACCAGGGCGTACTGCGCGTGGTTGGTGTCCTGGTACTCGTCGACGAGGATGTGCCGGAAGCGACGGCGGTAGTGCTCGGCGACGTCCGGGAACGCGCGGAGCAGGTTGACCGTCGTCATGATCAGGTCGTCGAAGTCGAGGGCGTTGGCCTCGCGCAGCCGCGACTGGTAGAGGGCGTAGGCCTGGGCGAGGGTCTTCTCGAAGCCGTCGGCGGCCTGGGCGGCGAAGTCCTCCTCGTCGATCAGCTCGTTCTTCAGATTGCTGATCCTGGCGCTGAAGGACTTGGGCGGAAAGCGCTTGGGGTCGAGGTCCAGGTCGCGGCAGACCAGGGCCATCAGACGCTTGGAGTCGGCGGCGTCGTAGATCGAGAAGGAGGACGTCAGGCCGAGCTTCTTCGCCTCCCTGCGCAGGATGCGCACGCACGCGCTGTGGAAGGTCATCACCCACATCGCGTTCGCGCGCGGGCCGACGAGCTGCTCGACGCGCTCCTTCATCTCGCCGGCGGCCTTGTTGGTGAAGGTGATCGCCAGGATCTGGCCGGGGTGGACGCCCCGTTCGGCCAGCAGGTGGGCGATGCGGTGCGTGAGCACACGCGTCTTGCCGGAGCCCGCACCGGCCACGATGAGCAGCGGAGAGCCGGAGTGCACGACGGCGGCGCGCTGGTTGTCGTTCAGCCCCTCGAGGAGTGCGGCCGGGTCCACGACCGGACGGTGGGCGCCGTCGCGGTAGTAGGCGTCCCGTCCATGGGCGTCCGGGTCCGGGGGCACATCGAACTTCCCGCCGAACAGATCGTCCGGAATCGGCTCCGGGGCCTGATCGTCCTCGGGGGGCGGCAAAGGCTCGTCCTCGGGGCCGTGCGGGGCCTGAAGGTCGGCCAGGAAGCTGTCGTCGAAGAGGCTGCTCATCGCTGTACGAGTCTAGGGTGCCCCGCCGACGCCCGCGGCTGTCCCGTGCGGACGGCCGGTTCCCGCGGGCCGCGCCCTCTGCCCGGACCACCCGACAGCGAGGTCACAAAAACATATCGGAACCGTATCGGACATACTGCGCAGTGAACTTCACATAAGTCACACATGTTGGTTACCGTGCCTCCGATCGCACGACCCCCCGCCGGCAGCCCCGCCGGACGATGCGGTCCGGTCGAGGCCGCACGCCGGTCCGGCAGGCGGACGATGGAAGGAGTGCCCCCTTGGCGTCGCACCGCAAGGCACATCCTGCGGCCACACGCGCAACGGGCACGCGCACCCCCGCACCGACCGCCGATGCCCCGGCCCCGGCCTTCCGGTCCCCGGGAACCGTCCCCGCGGGCCGCGGCGGCAGGCCGACTCCCGAGGAGGTCGAGAAGAAGCTCGACTACCTGTACCGCCGCACCGGACCGGCGAGCCGGCAGCGGACCTCGCGGGGGAAGCAGGAGAAGGGGGCACGGCAGCGCGGGCGGGTCGCGGCGCTGCTCGACGACGTCGCCAAGCGCACCGACGTGTTCGCCAAGGCGCGCCAGAAGCTGGGTGCGTTCACGGCCGCCCCTCACCGCACCGACGACGTCGCCGCCCTGCTGCTCGAGGAGGCCCCGCAGGGCTACTTCGACCAGGCCCGGGTGCTGAGCCGGCTGCACGCGCGCCGCAAGGACCCGACCGGTGCCCCGGCCGCCCGGCCGGCCGTGCGGCCGGGCGTGCCGCCGCAGCCGTCGGCATCCCGGGCTCCCGAGCCCCTGGCGGAGCCGGAGTACGACATCGCGGCGGCCAAGACCGCCACGCAGAAGAAGCTGGCCCATGCGCGCGTCCTGCTGTCGGCGGCGGCCGCGCTGAAGGCCGCGTCCGAGCCCATGGCGCCTTCCGGCCCCGCTCCTTCCGGGGCCGTACCGGCCGGGACCGCCTCGCCCGGGCCCCTGCCCTCCGAGGCCGTGCCCGCCGGGCCCGAGCCGTCCGGACCCGTGCCTGCCGGGGCCGTACCTTCCGGACCCGCTCCTGCCGGGGCCGCACCGGCCGGGCCGGCCTCCTCCGCTCCCGCGTCGGACCCCGGGGGCGCGACCAAGGCCGAGAAGGCGCTCGCCTTCGCCCGTGCGCAGATCGGCAAACCGTGTGTCTGGGGGGCGTCGGGCCCCGGGTCGTACGACTGCTCCGGTCTCACCCAGGCCGCGTGGAAGGCCGCCGGTGTCACCCTGCCCCGCTCCACCCACGACCAGGCCCACGCGGGAACCACGGTTCCGCTCACCGCGGCCCGGCCGGGCGACCTCGTCTTCTTCGCCTCCCCCTCCGGCGGCGCCGACCACGTCGGCGTCTACGCCGGCGACGGCAGGGTGATCCACGCCCCCAGGCCCGGCTCCTGCGTCTGCGAGGAGCCGATTCCCCACGGCGGCGGGTCGTCCGTCCACCACGTGGTGCGCCCCGCCTGAGAGTCCGGGAAGTCCTGGGAGAGCCCGAGAGCCCCGGGAGAAGGAGGGCCCCTTCGGCCGCCTCGGCCTCCTCCCCTGCCCCCGCGCATGCCCCGCCGGCGGAGCCGGCCGGCGTCCGGGACCTCCGGGACCGGCCGTGGCGGGCCGCCGCGGACGCCACGCGGCCCGCGGGGGCTCACAACAGTGCGCCGGGCCTCACGTCCACAGCACGGCGATGAAGATGTTCGCCGTGGTCAGCAGGCCCACCAGGCCGAACAGGCCCTTGTCCACCCTCTCCTCGTCCCGCTTGACGTAGACCAGGGCGAGAATCACGACCAGCAGCGCCAGCTTCACGCCGATCTTGATGTTGTTCACATAGTGGTCCTGGGCCTCGTTGAGGCCGACCAGGGCGACACCGGTGACCAGCATGGTCAGCGCACCGTGCAGCATGCCGGGCACGAACCGGGCCGTGCCCTGGCCCATCGCCTTCATCTGGGTGAGGAAACCGCCGAGCAGCGCGGCAATGCCGACGATGTGCAGCCCGACGAAGAGATGGATGAGTACGTCCATGGGCCGGAGCCTAATCAGCGGCCCGTACGCCCCGGACACCGCCCCACCCCTGGAGCGCCCCGCACGGCCCCTGTCCCGGGAAGTCGCACATCGGTCATCGCACCGTCCGAAGACGATGCACTTGTGACCGGCTCCCGGTCGCATACGGTCACCCGGCGCCTCACCCGCGCCACTTCCGTACATGCTGTCACCGTTCGGTCACGGAGCGCTTTAGCGTCCTCCCCAGGTGATCGGCTCCCCATCACCGCCCCCGCCAGGGGCGGCAGCCGGAACACCAC
>NZ_MUME01000197.1 GCF_002155915.1 Streptomyces thermovulgaris
CCGCACGGCGCCTCCCCGCCCCCGCGCCTCGTCCGCGCGACATGTCCGTACGGTTCGTCCGCGGTTCGTCCGTGCGACGCGCCCGAACGGTGTGCGACACCTCACTCGTGCCCGCCGGAGAAAAAACCTCCAGGGCCCCCGCAAGGCCGCCCGTCGCCGGATCGGGCCGTGATGCACGGTGCTGACCTGCGGCGATGTCGTGCGCATGGCGGTAGCGTCCGACGGGTGGCCCACGGCCGCCGCGCATCCCCCCATTCGGACCAGCGACGGACCTCGCCTACACTCGGTGCCGTGCCACGTGGTGACGGTCGACTCAATCACGACCTGCTCCCCGGTGAGAAAGGCCCCCAGGACGCCTGCGGCGTCTTCGGTGTCTGGGCTCCGGGCGAAGAGGTCGCAAAGCTCACGTACTTCGGGCTGTACGCCCTCCAGCATCGGGGCCAGGAATCCGCGGGCATCGCGGTCAGCAACGGCTCCCAGATCCTCGTCTTCAAGGACATGGGCCTGGTCTCCCAGGTCTTCGACGAGACCTCGCTCAGTTCGCTCCAGGGCCACATCGCGGTCGGCCACACCCGTTACTCGACCACCGGTGCCTCCGTGTGGGAGAACGCCCAGCCGACGTTCCGTGCCACCGCGCACGGCTCCATCGCGCTCGGCCACAACGGCAACCTGGTCAACACCGCCGAGCTCGCCGAGAAGGTCGCCCGGCTGCCCAAGGACACCGCCGGCCGCGCGACCCGGGTGACCGCGACCAACGACACCGACCTGCTCACGGCCCTGCTGGCCGCCCAGGTCGACGACGACGGCAAGCCGCTGACCGTTGAGGAGGCGGCCCACCTCGTCCTCCCGCAGGTCAGGGGTGCCTTCAGCCTGGTCTTCATGGACGAGCACACCCTCTACGCCGCTCGTGACCCCCAGGGCATCCGTCCGCTGGTCCTCGGCCGTCTCGAGCGCGGCTGGGTGGTCGCCTCCGAGACCGCCGCCCTGGACATCGTCGGCGCGAGCTTCGTGCGGGAGGTGGAGCCGGGCGAGTTCGTCGCCATCGACGAGAACGGTCTGCGCACCTCGCGATTCGCGGATGCGAAGCCCAGGGGCTGTGTCTTCGAGTATGTGTACCTGGCCCGCCCCGACACCGACATCGCCGGCCGGAACGTCTACCTCTCCCGTGTCGAGATGGGCCGCCGGCTGGCGAAGGAGGCCCCGGTCGAGGCCGATCTGGTCATAGCGACCCCCGAGTCCGGCACCCCCGCCGCCATCGGCTACGCGGAGGCCTCCGGCATCCCCTTCGGCAGCGGCCTGGTGAAGAACGCCTACGTCGGCCGTACCTTCATCCAGCCCTCGCAGACCATCCGCCAGCTGGGCATCCGGCTGAAACTGAATCCGCTGAAGGAAGTCATCAAGGGCAAGCGCCTGGTCGTCGTCGACGACTCCATCGTGCGCGGCAACACCCAGCGGGCCCTGGTCCGGATGCTGCGCGAGGCCGGCGCGGCCGAGGTGCACATCCGGATCTCCTCCCCGCCGGTGAAGTGGCCCTGCTTCTTCGGCATCGACTTCGCCACCCGGGCCGAGCTCATCGCCAACGGCATGACCATCGAGGAGATCGGCACCTCGCTGGGCGCCGACTCGCTGGCGTACATCTCCCTCGACGGCATGATCGAGGCGACCACCAGGGCCAAGCCCAGCCTGTGCCGCGCCTGCTTCGACGGCGAGTACCCGATGGAACTCCCCGACCCCGAGCTGCTCGGCAAGCGGCTGCTGGAGACCGAGCTGGCCGCCGGTCCCGCCGACACGGCCGTGGCCGACGCGATTCGCCGCCCGTAAGCACGCAGACGACACGAAGGTACCCAAGGTCATGTCTTCCGAGACCACTGGCGCCAGCTACGCGAGCGCCGGCGTCGACATCGAGGCGGGCGACCGCGCCGTCGAGCTCATGAAGGAGTGGGTGAAGAAGACCCGCCGCCCCGAGGTGCTCGGCGGCCTCGGCGGCTTCGCCGGGCTCTTCGACGCCTCCGCCCTCAAGCGCTACGAACGCCCGCTGCTCGCCTCCGCCACGGACGGCGTGGGCACCAAGGTCGACATCGCCCGCCGGATGGGCGTGTACGACACCATCGGCCGCGACCTGGTCGCCATGGTCATGGACGACATCGTGGTGTGCGGCGCCGAGCCGCTGTTCATGACCGACTACATCTGCGTCGGCAAGGTGTACCCCGAGCGGGTCGCCGCGCTCGTCAAGGGCATCGCGGAGGGCTGTGTGCTGGCCGGCTGCGCCCTGATCGGCGGTGAGACGGCCGAACACCCGGGGCTCCTCGGAGAGGACGACTTCGACGTCGCCGGCGCGGGTACGGGCGTCGTGGAGGCCGACCGGGTGCTCGGCGCGGACCGCGTCCGCAAGGGCGACGCGGTGATCGCCATGGCGTCCTCCGGTCTTCACTCCAACGGGTACTCCCTGGTCCGGCATGTGCTGCTGGACCGGGCCGGCCTGTCGCTGGACGCGCACATCGAGGACCTCGGCCGCACCCTCGGCGAGGAGCTGCTCGAGCCGACCAGGATCTACTCGCTGGACTGCCTGGCGCTGACCCGCACCACCGAGGTGCACGCCTTCAGCCATGTCACCGGCGGCGGGCTCGCCGCCAACCTGGCCCGGGTGATCCCGGACGGTCTGCACGCCGTGATCGACCGCTCCACCTGGACCCCGGCGCCGGTCTTCGACCTCGTCGCGAAGAGCGGCAACGTCGAACGGCTGGAGCTGGAGCGGACCCTCAACATGGGCGTGGGCATGCTCGCGATCGTCCCCGAGGAGTCGGCCGACGTGGCGCTCACCACTCTGGCCGACCGCGGTGTCGACGCCTGGGTGGCCGGCGAGATCACCGACCGCGGCGACCACACCACAGGTGCGGCCCTGGTGGGAGAGCACGCGTGAGCGCACCCCGCGCCCGCCTTCGGCGCACACCGGCCGCTCGCGCCGGGTCGGCGCGAGTCGGCCGTGACCTGTACCGGTTGGGATCGGCAGCACGAAACCCGGTCCGGTGCGTGAGCACCCGGACCGGGTGAGGTGCGATGCCTACGGCACGCGGAAGGCGACCGGGCCGCCGCGGACGTCACGCGCCGCGGCGGTGCTGGCGCGAGGAGTCGTCCTCGTCGTCCTCGTCGTCCTCGTACAGATCGGCGTACCGTGCGTACAGGTCGTCGTGCTCATCGTCCTCGAAGCGGTCGCCCTTCGGTGACTGATTCGACGTCGATGCGCCCAGCTCCTTGGCCAGGCGTGCGAGGTCCGTCCCACCGCTGTTGTACTTCAGCTGGCGGGCGACCTTCGTCTGCTTGGCCTTGGCCCGGCCGCGCCCCATGGCTCGACCCCCTCAACGACGGGGCTCGACGGCCCCAGAGTCTGACACGCGTTCATGATCCGGAACGGGCTCTCCGCGGAGAGGCCGTTCCGTAGGTGCTTCCACGGTACCTGAGCCCGCGCCCATACGGTACGTCGCCCACAGGGCGCGCGTGTACGAGGGGCCGTCGAAGCACCCCGTCCTCACAGGTCAGCCTCGATTTCAAGCACTTCTCGAGAGGCGACCCGCCGGTGGACGTGACGGGCGTCTCCACCCCTCCACCGGCAGGTACCGCACAAACGTACGAACGATGCGCGGGTTCCGTGCGCCCTCAGCGGGCGGCCCGAGCCTCCGCCATCCGCTGCTCGGCGATCCGGTCGGCGGCGGCGCCCGGGGGAACCCCGTCCTTCTTTGCACGTGCGAAGATTTCCAGCGTGGTGTCGAAGATCTTCGCGGCCTTCGCCTTGCACCGCTCGAAGTCGAAGCCGTGCAGCTCGTCGGCGACCTGGATGACACCGCCGGCGTTCACCACGTAGTCCGGTGCGTAGAGGATCCGGCGGTCGGCCAGGTCCTTCTCGACACCCGGGTGGGCGAGCTGGTTGTTGGCCGCGCCGCACACCACCTTGGCGGTCAGCACCGGCACGGTCTCGTCGTTCAGGGCGCCGCCGAGCGCGCAGGGGGCGTAGATGTCCAGCCCCTCCGTCCGGATCAGCGCATCGGTGTCGGGCGCCACGGCCACGGACGGGTGCCGCTCGGTCACCCGCCGCACGGCCTCCTCCCGCACATCCGTGATCACGACCTGGGCGCCCTCCGCGAGCAGGTGCTCCACCAGGTGGTGCCCCACCTTGCCGACGCCCGCGACACCGACCTTGCGGTCGCGCAGCGACGGGTCGCCCCACAGATGCTGGGCCGCGGCCCGCATGCCCTGGTAGACGCCGAAGGAGGTCAGCACCGAGGAGTCGCCGGCGCCGCCGTTCTCGGGCGAGCGGCCGGTCGTCCAGCGGCACACGCGCGCCACCACGTCCATGTCGGCGACATAGGTGCCGACGTCGCACGCGGTGACGTACCGCCCGCCGAGCGAGGCCACGAACCGCCCGTAGGCGAGCAGCAGCTCCTCGGTCTTGATCTGCTCCGGATCACCGATGATCACGGCCTTGCCGCCGCCGTGCGCGAGGCCGGCCATGGCGTTCTTGTAGGACATCCCGCGGGCGAGGTTGAGGACGTCGGCGACGGCCTGCTCCTCGTTCGCGTACGGGTAGAAGCGCGTACCGCCGAGCGCGGGCCCCAGGGCGGTGGAGTGGATGGCGATGACGGCCTTGAGGCCGCTGGCGCGGTCCTGGCACAGCACGACTTGCTCATGGCCCCCCTGCTCCGAGTGGAACAGGGTGTGCAGGACGCCGTTGGTTACGTCGGTCACGGTGGTGACTCCTGGGTAAGTAGCGGCGAGTGGGAACAGGTCCTCGTAAGGGTGGCGAGGGCCGTGCCAGGAGAGTAGACCCTGACCACCCCCACCGGCCCCGCAGTGGTCGGGATCACCCTCCCCTGGAGTACCTTCCCACCCGCGCGTGGGACGATTTGCAGTGGTTTTCCGTCCACCCGGGCGCGGGCCGGACGGGTTTCGGGTCAGGTCCGATGGGGAGGGAGCAGGCGTGCCCAAGGTGTCCTCCGTGGTCGTGCCGTACGCGACCTACTTGCGCGTCTACGAGCCGCTGGCCGCCTTCCCGGAGCCGGAGCGCAGCCACTGGGCGCGCTACGCCCGCCGCCCCGACCGCCCCTCCTACCAGGACGAACTGCGCCGCTCCCTGGCCGACCTGCTGCCCACCCCGCCGGTGCCGGTGCCGGTGCACGAGAGCCAGGACGCCTTCGTGCTCGACGTCGACGGGATGATCCGCGTCTGCCCCTGGCGCACCCGGCTGCGCGGCTGGCAGGCCCTGCGCAATCTCGCCAAGGAGCTTCCGGCGGTGGTCCTGGACGCGGTCCTGCCCCCGGTCGTGCGGCACCAGGCCGTCCAGGACTACGAGCGCTGGCTGGCCGACCACCCCGACGCCCGCCCCTGGATCCGCACGGCGACCTGGCAGGTTCCGCTGAACTGGTTCGTGCTGGTGTCCGACGAGGAGCGGGAGTACCTCAGGGGCGACGGCGGCGGCGACGCGGTGCTGCGCTACCGCACGCCGATGGTGCAGGCCCGGCGGCGGGTGGCGCGGGCGCTGCGGGCCCTGCGGGAGGCCGTCGACGAGGGGCCGCTGATCGACGGCCTGGTGGACGTCGGCCGCTGGCTGGAGGAGTTCCACCCGCGTTCGCTGGTGGAACTGGACTACGGCGGGCTGGTGCACGCGCTGCCGGCCGACGAGCTGGAGGACGACCACTCGGCCGCCGACGTGGCCGAGGGCATCGAGGCGCTGCGGCGCGGCGACGGCGTGGCGGCGGGGGAGGCGTACGGCCGGCTCGTGGAGCGCTGGCGGGCGGTGCGTGAACGGCGGTCTGCGAACTGACGGTATGACAGATGGGGCGCGTGCGGCCGCCGCGATGGCCGCGGCGGCCGTGAGGCACGTGACGCGGGTCACGGTGCCGTCGTCCCCCGGCGTCGTACCGTCGAGTACGTTTCGGCGAGCTGACGGGGTGTAGGTCACGATCCGGGCTTTTGTGCCAAGGGTGACGGACCGCACGTACAAGGCCCTTGCCTCTGTTGCCCACCCTCGTGCCAAAATAGGACAAGGAGTCCGGGGAGGGCTCCATCCGTCCAACTGTGCTCTGCCATGGGCGGAATCTCCGCACTGCACGCTTTGGGGGGTTTCGTGACTCCTGATCGCCCCGTGACTGATCGTTACAGGGGCGTGACTGTCCGCTATGGCATGGTCCATCGGCTTCCGTCGCTGATGGACGCCTGGGAGGGCAATTCCATCGGTTTGGCCGACGCGGCTGGACAGATGGTGTAGTTGTAGTGCCGAGGACAAGCCGTTCGTCCTATAACTGACTCGGCTCGCGTCCGCCATTTCGGGCAACGCGGGTCAAGGTGCAGAATTTAGAGGAAAGAACCGAGAACGTCGGTTCTCCCGAGGAGGCCGCTCATGACCGCTCGCACCCCTGATGCCGAGCCGCTGCTGACCCCGGCTGAGGTCGCCACCATGTTCCGCGTCGACCCCAAGACGGTCACGCGCTGGGCGAAGGCCGGCAAGCTCACGTCGATCCGCACGCTCGGCGGGCACCGCCGTTACCGCGAGGCCGAGGTCCGCGCACTGCTCGCGGGAATTCCGCAGCAGCGCAGCGAGGCCTGAACGGCCGAACGACCGGGCAGACCGGCTGGTCCCCCAACCGGCCGAGGTGCCCTCAACCATAGCTCCAAGCGACGCGGGACCTGCCCCAACAGGCCTCATGCCCGAGCTGTCAGAGTTCTTCGACTGAACAACTGAACAAGGGTGCGTCGTCGATCGCGCCGGACTCCGCCAGGTCCGGCGCGATCTTTTTGTGTGCCGATGGTGGCCGGTGGGGCGGCTCTGTGGACGGCTCCGTCGGAATCCGTGAGAGGCGACGGACCATCTGTGGAGCATCCCACAGAGCAGTACAATTGCACATATTAAATTGAGTGGTGGGAGGACGGGTGTAAATACCGTTCCTTCAAAAACTTATACGGTGACACCCGTCACATGTCAGGGAGCTTGTTCTCCGCCGGATCTCTGCGCTATTGGAACCCGCGCTTCCATCACCCCACGCAGGCACGGGAGTTCACGTTTCACGCGCGGGAGATGCCGTCGTCCCCGGCCGTGTCCGTCGGAGCCCGGAAGGGCTGAGAACCCGGAGCGGGCTTAGGGATCTGAAGAGTCTGAGCGGCCTGAGGGACCTGAGAGGTCTGGGAAGTCTCGGAAGTCTGGGGGGCCGTCCGCGGGGCACTGTCCATCGCGAGCCGCAACAGGCGGTGGCAGACGGGACAGTGGCGCGTGCGGTGACGGTACGACGAGGCGGCTGCGAGATGCGCACGGAGCAACGCCCGCGTTTCGTGCCTGGCCGATGCCGCCATACGCCACCTCCAGCGGACCGTACGGGGAGCGGTCCCTGCCTCTCTGGGTACCGAGGGAATGTGACTCCGTCAAGATGCACCGCGCTTCGCGCCGCGTCCCGCGCCGTGCCTCGTGCGGCGCGCGTGTGCGGCGTACGCGCACGCGCTGCGAGGCGCCGCACGCCGGTTCCGTGCCCGCGAGGGACCGCTCCCGCGAGCCCGCCGGGCCCCGCTGCCGGACCGGCCGGCACCGCTCGGTGCCCGGGAGCCCGCAGGCGCCCGGAAGCCGGCCGACGCCACGAGGTCGGCCGGTCCGCACATGACCCGCACAGGGAAAAGCCCGCCTCCGGCACGGGCGGGCGGATGACACGGCGAAGGCCCGCCTCCGTTGCCGGGGCGGGCCTTCGCTTCCTGCTGCGGTCCTGACGGGATTTGAACCCGCGGCCTCCACCTTGACAGGGTGGCGAGCACTCCAAACTGCTCCACAGGACCAGGCTCGCGGCGCCACTGATGCGTTGCGCTGCGAAAAGAGACTGTACAGGAGGTGAGGCTCCTGGTCGAACTCACTCAGGGTGTGCGCGTCGTCACGGGGCCAGGGCGTCGATCGCCTTCATGATCCGCTTGTCCGAGACGGGGTACGCCGTGCCCAGCGCATGGGCGAAGTAGCTGACCCGCAGTTCCTCGATCATCCAGCGGATGTCCCGCACCGCGGGCGGCACCGGCCGGCCCTGCGGCATCTGCTCGAGGAGCCAGGCGTACTCGTCCTGCATGTCGTGGACCTTCTCCATGCGGGTGGTGTCCCGCTGGACGTTCGTCGGCATCTGCTGCAGACGGCGGTCCACGGCCACCAGATACCGCTTCAGATCGGGCAGCCGCCGTATCCCCGCCTCCGTCACGAAGCCGGGCTTCACCAGGCCGTCCAGCTGCGCCCGTACGTCCGCCAGGTTCGGCAGCAGCGCGGGGCTGCGTACGGCCTTCAGACGGCGCTCACAGGCCTGCCAGACGGCCAGCACCTGCTGCACCTGGCCCACGGTGCGCACGGTCGTGTCCACGATCTCGGCGCGCACCCTGTCGTACAGCTTCCGGTACGACTCCTCGTCCCACACCGGTCCGCCGAAGTCCTCGATCAGCCGGTCCGCCGCCGCCGTCGCGCAGTCGTCGAACAGCGCCTGGATCGAACCGTGCGGATTCGCCGACAGGGCGAGCTTCTGCTGGTTCGTCAACTTTTCGGATGCGAACTTCGCAGGGTTCACCGGGATGTTGCGCAGGATCAGCCGGCGCGTTCCCCTCCACATGGCCTCGGCCTGCTCGGCCTCGGTGTCGAAGAGCCGCACGGACACGGTGTCGCCGTCGTCGACCAGCGCGGGGTACGCCTTCACCGGCTGACCGGCCCGACGGGTCTCGAAGACCCGGCTGAGCGTGCCGATCGTCCAGTCGGTCAGCCCCGTGCGCTCCAGCGCCTCGCCACCGGTGCGCGAGGCGGTCGCCGCGGCGGCCCGGGACAGGGCCTTGCGCGCCCTCGGCTTCAGCCGCAGCTTCAGCGCCTCCAGGTCCTTGTCCTCGGCCAGCTTCCGGCGCCGCTCGTCGACGATCCGGAAAGTGATCTTCAGATGGTCGGGGACCTTGGACCAGTCGAAGTCCTCGGGCCCGAAGGGCACACCGACCATCCGCTTCAGCTCGCGCGCCATGGCCGTGGTCAGCGGCTCCTGCAGGGGCGTCGCCTTCTCCAGGAACGCCTTGGCGTAGTTCGGGGCGGGCACGTAGTTCCGGCGGATCGGTTTCGGCAGCGAGCGGATCAGCTCGGTGACGAGCTCCTCGCGCAGACCCGGGATCTGCCAGTCGAAGCCCTCCCCGGTGACCTGGTTGAGCACGTGCAGCGGGATGTGGACGGTCACACCGTCCGCGTCCGCGCCCGGCTCGAACTGGTACGTCACCCGGAACCTCAGGTCCCCCTGCCGCCAGGAGTCCGGGTAGTCGGCCTTGGTGACCGCCTCCGCCGACTCCCGGATCAGCATCTCCCGCTCGAAGTCCAGGAAGTCCGGCTGCTCCTGCCGCTTCCGCTTCCACCAGGCGTCGAAGTGGGCGCCGGAGACGACGTGCTCGGGCACCCGCTGGTCGTAGAAGTCGAACAGCGTCTCGTCGTCGACCACGATGTCCCGGCGCCGGGCCCGGTGCTCCAGCTCCTCGACCTCGCTGAGCAGCCTGCGGTTGTCGGCGAAGAACTTGTGGTGCGTACGCCAGTCGCCCTCGACCAGTGCGTGACGGATGAACAGCTCCCGGCTGAGCTCCGGGTCGATCCGCCCGTAGTTCACCTTCCGCCGGGCGACAATCGGCACGCCGTACAGCGTCACCTTCTCGTACGCCATCACCGCCGCCTGGTCCTTCTCCCAGTGCGGCTCGCTGTACGTCCGTTTGAGGAGATGGCCGGCCAGGGGCTCGACCCACTCCGGTTCGATCCTCGCGTTGACCCGGGCCCACAGCCGTGAGGTCTCCACCAGCTCCGCCGACATCACGAACCGCGGCGGCTTCTTGAACAGCGCCGAACCCGGGAAGATCGCGAACTTGGCGTTGCGGGCGCCCAGGTACTCGTTGCGCCCGCCCTCCCTGCGGCCGCCCGGTCCCGAGTCCTTGGACTCCTTCACGTCCTTCATGCCGATGTGCGACAGCAGCCCGGCGAGCAGGGAGATGTGGATGCGGTCGGCGGGGGCGTCCCGGTCGTTGATGTGCAGGCCCATCTGCTGGGCGACCGTGCGCAGCTGGGAGTAGATGTCCTGCCACTCGCGGATGCGCAGGAAGTTGAGGAACTCCTGCTTGCACATCCGCCGGAAGGACGACGAGCCCCGCTCCTTCTGCTGCTCGCGGATGTAGCGCCAGAGGTTCAGGAAGGCGAGGAAGTCGCTGGACTCGTCCCGGAACCGCGCGTGCTGCTGGTCGGCCTGGGTCTGCTTGTCGGCGGGACGCTCGCGCGGGTCCTGGATGGACAGCGCGGCGGCGATCACCATGACCTCGCGGACACAGCCGTTCCTGTCCGCCTCCAGGATCATCCGGGCCAGCCGCGGGTCGACCGGCAGCTGGGCCAGCTTGCGGCCCAGCGGCGTGAGCCGCTTGCGGGGGTCCTTCTGCGTCGGGTCCAGCGCGCCGAGCTCCTGCAGCAGCTGGATGCCGTCGCGGATGTTGCGGTGGTCCGGCGGGTCGATGAACGGGAACTTCTCGATGTCGCCGAGGCCGGCCGCGGTCATCTGCAGGATGACGGAGGCCAGGTTGGTGCGCAGGATCTCCGGGTCGGTGAACTCCGGCCGGGAGAGGAAGTCCTCCTCGGAGTACAGCCGGATGCAGATGCCGTCGGACGTACGGCCGCAGCGTCCCTTGCGCTGATTGGCGCTGGCCTGCGAGATCGGCTCGATCGGCAGCCGCTGCACCTTGGTGCGGTGGCTGTAGCGGGAGATCCGGGCGAAGCCGGGATCGATGACGTACTTGATGCCGGGCACGGTCAGGGAGGTCTCGGCGACGTTGGTCGCCAGCACGATCCTGCGCCCGGTGTGCGGCTGGAAGACACGGTGCTGCTCGGCGTGCGAGAGCCGGGCGTACAGCGGCAGCACCTCGGTGAACCGGTACCGCTTCTTGTTGAGCGCGTCGGCCGTGTCGCGGATCTCCCGCTCCCCGGAGAGGAAGACGAGGATGTCCCCGGGCCCCTCGGCCATCAGCTCCTCGACGGCGTCGATGATCGCGGTGATCTGGTCCCGGTCGGCGTCGTCGCCGGCGTCCGGGCCCTCCTCGAGCAGCGGCCGGTAGCGCACCTCCACGGGATAGGTCCGCCCGCTGACCTCGATGATCGGCGCATTGCCGAAGTGCCGGGAGAAGCGCTCCGGGTCGATGGTGGCCGAGGTGATGACCACCTTGAGGTCGGGCCGCCTCGGCAGCAGCTGCGCCAGATAGCCGAGCAGGAAGTCGATGTTGAGCGACCGCTCGTGGGCCTCGTCGATGATGATCGTGTCGTAGGCGCGCAGCTCGCGGTCGGTCTGGATCTCGGCGAGCAGGATGCCGTCCGTCATCAGCTTGATGAACGTGGCGTCCGGGTCCACCTGGTCGGTGAACCGCACCTTCCAGCCGACGGCCTCGCCCAGCGGCGTCCTCAGCTCCTCGGCGACGCGCTCGGCGACGGTACGGGCGGCGATGCGGCGGGGCTGGGTGTGCCCGATCATGCCCCGTACGCCCCGTCCGAGCTCCAGGCAGATCTTCGGGATCTGGGTGGTCTTCCCGGACCCGGTCTCACCGGCGATGACGACGACCTGGTGATCGCGGATGGCCTCCGCGATCTCGTCCTTCTTCTGGCTGACCGGCAGCTGCTCCGGGTAGCGGACCTCCGGCACCCGGGACCGCCGGGCGGCCATGCGCTCCTCGGCCTTCCCTATCTCCTCCTCGATCTCGGCGAGGACGGCGGCACGCGCCTGGGGCTTGCGGATCTTGCGCGCACCTTCGAGCCTGCGGCCGAGCCGGTGCGCGTCGCGCAGCGACAGCTCGTCCAGGCGGGAGGCGAGGGTGCCGAGGGCGGGGGCGGGATGCGTAGACATACGGGATCCAGGATCTCACCTCGGGGAAATTGCGCGCGAACCATTTGACCGCGGGTCCGGCGGCACGGCGAAGGCCCCGTCCCTCGGGACGGGGCCTTCGGAGGGGGCGATGACGGGGACAGACCGGTGCGACAGGGGTTCAGCAGCGCCGCTGACCCTCCCGGTAGCCGTCCCGGTAGCCGTCCCGGAAGCCGCGCTGGTAGTCCCTCTGCGACTCCTGCTGGACCAGCTGGTGGGAATGGGCGGCCGGCTGCTTGCGGTCGTCCCGGCGGTTCCGGTCACGGTTCCGGTCGCGGTCCCGGTGGTCCCGGTGGTCCCGGTCGCAGCGCCGCTGACCGTCCCGGAGCCCGGACCTGTGGCCGTCCCTGTAGCCCCGCCGGTAGTCCTGTTCCGTCTGGGGAATGCTGACCGCGGCGCCGACCTGGGTCGTGCTGGGCGGGGCGGCGAAGGCCGGCTGGAAGCTGAGGGGAGCCAGAGCGACCGCCGCGGCGACGAAGGTCGAGCCCAGGACGGCCGCACGCTTTGTGTGAGTGGGCATGAATGCCCCCTTTGACTTGTTACTCACGTGTTTCTTTTTTCACTCTAGTCACCCGAATGGTGCCTGCAACTCAGGTGACTGGTGGTGCTTCTGGGTTTCCCGGGGTAAAAGCAGAGCCTTTCTTGCGGAGCTTGCCGGGTGCCGTTGACGCGGCGGGCGGCGTGGGCGGCGCCGGGACGTCACGGATCCGCTCCGCCTCGGCGGCGAGGATCCGACGCAGGGCCTCGCGCACCAGTTCCGCGTCGTCCACGACGAGTGCATGGATCATCCGGGCTCCCCCCTGTGCCTGACGCACCCTCAGGAGGCGTGCGCTCCTCCCCAGGAGCGATGGCGCCGGCGAGCACGCCGGTGCTCCGCGAGGCCGGGGCGGAACTGCTCGGGCAGCTCGCCTCCGGCACACCGGTCGCGGACATCGCCAAGTGCTCCGGCCACTTCGAACGGCATCTGCACCGGGCCGTACGCAATCCCTGCACCCGGGTCGGCGCCCGCAACCGCAGCGAGGCCATCGCGACGGCGGGGCCATGGGTCCGGGGGCCTCGTCCTGGTCGACAAGCCGACGGCGCCGGAGCGACACTCTCCTGTGCGGGCTGCGGCAGTGATCCGGCCTGCCCACCGCCGACTGCCGACCGGAAGGACCGGCGACGTGATCATTTTCGGCATCAAGGGATACCTCCACCAGCTCGCGATACTGACGCTGGTGTGCGGGCAGTGCGGCAATCCCGCCGCGCATGCGCTCCGCAAGCGGGTCATGAAGTTCACGCTGTTCTTCGTGCCGCTCTTCCCGGTCTCGACGAAGTACGCGACCCAGTGCACCTTCTGCGGTGCGGAGCAGCGGGTGACCGAGGAGCAGGCGCGGCAGCTCCAGGCGCAGGCCGCCGGGCAGGGGCACGGCCGGCACCCCCAGCAGCAGCCGTACGGGCCCTGATACGGCGCGTTTCCCGGCCGGGCCGGTCCCCGAGGAGCACCCCGGGCCGGATGGTGCCGTGGGCCGGCCGTCGGCCGCCGAAGCCCGGGGCCGCCGAGGAAGGCGGCCGCCGGCCACGGCTCCGGCCCGGATGGGCGGAAGACGCCGCGGAGGCCGGGGACACCCTCTCCTGAGAACCGCCGCCGTGACGGTCGGCGCGGGTGACATGCGCGGGTGACATGAAGGAGCCCCTCTCCGGTGAGAGTCGGAGAGGGGCGAATGCCCTGGTGGGGGCGGTGGTGGCTGGGGCCGGGGTCGAACCGGCGACCTTCCGCTTTTCAGGCGGACGCTCGTACCAACTGAGCTACCCAGCCACGAGGTTTCACGTGAAACCTCAGCGGTCCTGACGGGATTTGAACCCGCGGCCTCCACCTTGACAGGGTGGCGAGCACTCCAAACTGCTCCACAGGACCAGGATCGCACACGAAACTGATGAAGCTAAGTGTCGCATACGGTACTGCGTGCCCCCAACGGGATTCGAACCCGTGCTACCGCCTTGAAAGGGCGGCGTCCTAGGCCGCTAGACGATGAGGGCTATACGGCCCGCCGGGGCGCTTCATCAGCGCGTCGGGGACGTGGAAAGCATAGGGGATGCGCGGGCTATCGCCAAAACTGTTTAGGGGCGGGACGGGGACGGCCCGGTCGGAGACGGGGTCGCGCCGGGCTGGTTCTCCTCGGGCAGATGGCGGCTGACCTCCGCTGTTGCCCGTCCCAGGCCGCCCAGTCTGATCGAGTCCCAGGCCTGGAGACGGCGGCTGTCGCGGTCGAAGTAGAGGATCGACGCCTCGATCGGATCGGGCTGCTGTCCCTCGACCGCGCGCAGACCGCTGCCGCCCGTCGAGCCCTCCATGCGCAGCCGGGTGCCGTAGGGGAGGACCTCCGTGTCCTGGCGGTGGAAGTGACCGCACAGAACCAGCGGAACGGTGCCGTCCGTCTCGCGGGCCGCCACCGGTTCATGGACGACGGCGACGTCGACCGGGGTGCCCTTGGCCCGCTGGTCGCGCAGTGCGGAGGCCAGGCGGGCGCCCGCCAGCCTCT
>NZ_MUME01000198.1 GCF_002155915.1 Streptomyces thermovulgaris
CGGTCCGGCCGGCGGTGCCGGACGAGCCGGAGGCGCGGTCGGCCACGCGGTAGGGCACCGTGCGCAATCCGGCCGCGCGGATCGTGGACTCCACCGTCCAGAACACGCGCGGGCGGGAGGAGACCGGGCCGGCGTGCACCACCAGCCGCCCGCCGGGCGCCAGGGCCCGCCGGGCCAGGCCGTAGAACTCCTGCGCGTACAGCTTCGTGCTCGCCGTGTGGCCCGGATCGGGCAGGTCCTCGATCACCACGTCGTACGCCGCCTTCGGTGTCCTCCGCAGCCGGCAGAAGGCGTCGGCGGTGCTCACACGGACGCGCGGGTCGTCGAAGACGCGGGCGTTGAGCCGGGCGAGCGCCGGATCGCCGCGCGCCAGCCGGACGATCTCCGGCGCGGGTGCGACGACGTCCACCCGCTCGACACCGGGGTGCCGCAGCACCTCGCGGGCGGCGAGTCCGTCGCCGCCGCCGAGGATCAGCACGCGCGCGTGCGGACCGGCCATCGCGGGGCGGACGAGTGCCTCGTGGTAGGGGTGCTCGTCGTGGCTGCCGGCCCGCAGCCGCCCGTCGAGGAACAGCTTCGGCGGACGCCCGTGGGTGCCGCCGGTGAGGACCACCTCCTGTTCGCCGCTCTGCAGCGCCACCCGGACGTCCCCGTCGTACACCGCCCGGCGCGCGGCCCGCTCGAAGTCCCCCACCAGCGCGGTCAGCGAGGCGAGCAGTCCGAGCACGGCGAGGTTGGCGACGAGCAGCAGCCACCGGCCGCGCGGGGTCAGGTCCCGCCGGAACAGCCAGAACACGAGCCCGCCCCCGACCACGGCGTTCACCGCACCGGTCAGCAGCGCGCCGGTCAGCTGCCCGAGCATCGGCAGCAGCAGGAACGGAAAGGCCAGCCCGCCGACGAGCGCGCCCACGTAGTCCGCCGCGAACAGGTCCGCGACCGCCCCGCCCGCGTCCTGGCGGCGGATGCGCTGGATCAGCTCCATCAGCAGCGGCACCTCGGCGCCGATCAGCAGCCCCATGACGAGGGAGAAGACGACCAGCAGACAGCGCGGCCCGTACGCCCACACCCCGCCCCAGTCACCGGTCCAGGCGAACACCGCGTACAGCACCATGGCGCTGCACCCCCCGATCAGGGCGAGCGTCGCCTCGATCAGGCCGAAACCGATGGCGGCGTGCCGGCGCAGCCGCTTGGCGGCGAGCGAGCCGACCCCCATCGCGAACACCATGACGGACAGCACCACGGACGCCTGGGTGACCGAATCGCCCATCAAGTACGAGGCCAGCGCCACGAGTTCGAGCTCGTACACCAGGCCGCAGGCCGCGCAGAAGAAGGCACCCGCGAGCACGAGGAACCGTCCGGTGCCCGGCCGGACGGGAAGCCCCGTGGAGCCGCCGAAGGACGGCGGACCGCCGGAGGACGGCGCTGGACCGGGCGGGGG
>NZ_MUME01000199.1 GCF_002155915.1 Streptomyces thermovulgaris
CGCCAGAGCTGGTCCGCCGGATGCCGGAGGACCAGCTCTGGCGGGGCCGCACCGTTCAGTACCTGCTGCGGCACCACCGCTTCGACGTACCGGTCGACGGTCACTTCGACGCCCGCACCGAGGCCGCGGTCAAGGAGTTCCAGCGCCGCAACCATCTGGAGCCGGACGGCAAGGTCGGCCGGAAGACCTGGCCCCTCCTCGTCGTCGAACTCCGGGTGGGCGCCAAGGGCGATGCCGTCATGGCGCTGCAGAGCCTCCTCGACAACGTCGGCGAGGGCGGCACCGCGGTGACCGGGACGTTCGGCCACGAGACCCTGGAGGACCTCCGTCACTTCCAGCAGGTCCACGGCCTGCGCCCCACCGGTGTCGCCGACGTCGACACCTGGCGCTACCTGATGGCCTTCCAGGAACCGCCGATGAACACGGTGCCCCTCGATCCGACACCGAGCGGTGTGCCCTCCCCGCAGTGAGCGCACCGGCCGGGCCCGGGCCCGCCCGCCCCAAGGACGCGGCACATCGTGCGGCCCCTCCTGCATGACGGCATCGCAGCAGGTCGGCGGGCCGGCATAGGCAGTGCATCCATGCTCCTCGGCAGGCAACGGCAAGAGCTTCCTCGCGTCCCTTGCGCCACAGCAGTCTGAGGGCACGTCACCACGCCGGGACGCTCGGCGAAGCCGCGCGGAGGAACGGCGGACGAACGCGGAAGAAGAACCCGAGGAGAGACATGAACCTGGGCAAGAACACCGTTCGCGGCATCGTGACGGCGGGCGCGCTGGTCCTCGCCACGGCCCTGGCCCCGGCCACCACCTCCACGGCCGGCGAACTCGCGCAGCGCCCGGCCGCCGCGGCGGCGACCACGCTCGTGTTCGACAAGAACCAGCAGGATCCGACCGACTCGAGGCTGCTCGTGTACAAGGGCGGCAAGCTTCAGGCCCGGTACCGGGCGGGTTCGGGCCTGGGCGTCAAGGACCCCTGTGCCACCAACAGGGGCTGGATCCCGAACGGCACCTGGAAGATCACGAGCAGGACGACCAGGTACAACGGCAAGGTGATCAAGGGGTATGCCGTGCGGCTGCAGGACATGAAGTGCTCCCCCTCCAGCAGCAAGAAGCGCACGGCGATGTTCATCCACTCGGAGATGAACATCGACGGCACCCAGGGCAGCATCGAGTCGCGCCGGTGGGACGGCCCCAGCGACTACAAGTCCAACGGCTGTGTGAAGCTGCACCCGAACGACATCAAGAAGATGTTCACCCTGCTGAACCGCATCGGGTGGCCGAGCCACCTGCGCGTGGTCTCCTGACCCGCCCGTCCCGCCCCTGACGGGCAGCAGGGGCCGGCCCATCGCGAAGGCGCCCGGGACGCGCACGGTCCCGGGCGCCTTCGCGGCGTGGACGCCTTGTCCCGGCCGCGCCGGCCTTACTTCGGCTGCGGCTTGCGCACCGACAGGTGCAGCTCCTTCAGCCGTGCCTCGTCCAGCTCCGTGGGCGCCCCCATCATCAGGTCCTGGGCGTTTCCGTTGAGCGGGAAGGCGATGGTCTCGCGGATGTTGGGCTCGTCGGCCAGCAGCATGACGATGCGGTCGATGCCCGGGGCGATGCCACCGTGCGGCGGGGCGCCGTAGCGGAGGGCACGGAGCATGCCCGCGAACTTCTCCTCCACCGTCTCGCGGTCGTAGCCCGCGATCTCGAAGGCCTTGATCATGATCTCGGGGTCGTGGTTCCGGATGGCGCCCGAGGACAGCTCGACACCGTTGCAGACGATGTCGTACTGCCAGCCCAGGATGTCCAGCGGGTCCTGGGTCTGCAGGGCCTCCAGACCGCCCTGCGGCATGGAGAACGGGTTGTGGGAGAAGTCGATCCCGCCGGTCTCCTCGTCCTTCTCGTACATCGGGAAGTCGACGATCCAGCAGAAGCGGAACACGTCCTCCTCGAAGTGGCCCGCCCGGCGCGCGGCCTCCACCCGCACCGCGCCCATGATCTTCGAGACCTCGTCGAACTCTCCCGCGCCGAAGAACACCGCGTGGCCGGGGGCCAGCGCCAGGCGCTTGGTCAGCTCGGCGACGTTCTCCTCGGTCAGGAACTTCGCGATCGGACCCGACAGCGAGCCGTCCTCGCCGACCCGCACCCACGCCAGGCCCTTCGCGCCCAGCGAGACCGCGAAGTCGCCCAGCTGGTCGAAGAACCTGCGCGGCTGGTCCTGGACCGCCGGCACCGGCAGCGCCCGCACGTGCTTGTTCGCGAACGCCTTGAACTGGGAGCCCTCGAAGACGTCGGTGACGTCGACGAGCTCCAGCGTGGCACGCAGGTCCGGCTTGTCGGAGCCGTACTTCAGCATCGCCTCGCGGAACGGGATCCGCGGGAAGGGGGACGTCACATGACGGCCGCCCCCGAACTCCTCGAACAGCTCCGTCATCAGCTTCTCGATCGGCTGGAAGACGTCCTCCTGCTCGACGAAGCTCATCTCGACGTCGAGCTGGTAGAACTCGCCGGGCGAGCGGTCCGCGCGCGCGTCCTCGTCGCGGAAGCAGGGCGCGATCTGGAAGTAGCGGTCGAAGCCGGAGATCATCAGCAGCTGCTTGAACTGCTGCGGCGCCTGCGGGAGGGCGTAGAACTTGCCCGGGTGCAGCCGGGAGGGGACCACGTAGTCGCGGGCGCCCTCGGGGGAGGTGGCGGACAGGATCGGCGTCGCCATCTCGTTGAAGCCCATCGCCGCCATCTTCTGGCGGATCGCCGAGATCACCGCCGTGCGCAGCATGATGTTGCGGTGCATGCGCTCGCGGCGCAGGTCCAGGAAGCGGTACTCCAGGCGCCGCTCCTCGTTGACCCCGTCCTCGGTGTTGATCGTGAAGGGCAGCGGGGCCGCCGCGCCGAGCACCTCGACCTCGGCGACCTCGACCTCGACCTCGCCGGTCGCCAGATCCGGGTTGACGTTCTCCTCACCGCGGGAGACGACCTTGCCGTCGACGCGGATCACCGTCTCCTTGGACAGCTTGTCCAGCGCCTCGTAGGCGGACGTGCCGGGACGGGCGACGAGCTGCGTGATGCCGTAGTGGTCGCGCAGATCGATGAAGAGGATGCCGCCCAGGTCGCGCCGATTGTGCAGCCACCCGCTGAGCCGGACGTCGGTGCCGACGTCAGAGGCACGGAGCTCGCCGCAGGTGTGGGACCTGTACCGGTGCATCGTCGTTCATCGTCCTTCGGTTCGGGTGGGGGCCGGGACGACTGTCCTCGGCGTGATCGGGCGCGCTGTCGGTCACGGCCCGGACCCACCAAGGGTACCGGCCGCCCCGGCCTCGGCCCTCACCGTGAGGGAGGGCACGGCAAAGCCGCAGGCGATCGCCCGCCCGTCCATCATCGGTGGCAGCGGTCGAACACCTCTTCTTACAGTGGCCCCATGCGCACTGGTGAGCCCTTGCCCGCCGTCCGGGACGTACTCGCCGCTCTCGCGACCGGCATGTGGCGCTGGGACACCGCCACGGGGACGGTGACGGTCGACGCCGAGACAGCCCGACTGCTCGGACTGCCCCCCGAGCCGGCCGTCCTCACCGAGGCCCAGGTGCGGGCCCGCCTTCACCCGGCCGACTGGAACGAGATCACCGGCGTCGTGCAGCTCGCCGCCGCCGAGCACACCCTGGCCGAAGTACGCGTCCGGATCATGGACGAGCAGAACCGGATCATCCGGGTGGTGCGCAGCCGTTCCAAGCCGACCTACGACCCCCGGCGGAAGGCGTACGAGCTGATCGGCACCCTGCAGGAGGTCGCCGAGCCGATCCCGGGCTCACCGGCCGGGCGCAGCAAGGTCACCGGCGACTGGCGGCGCTCCCGCGAGGCGTTCCTGCTGGACGCCGGGCGGGCGCTGGCCGAGGCCCGCTCCACGGCGGAGGTGCTGCGGGTCACGGCGAACCTGTCGATGCCCGGGTTCTCGCCGGACGGAATGGCCGTCTTCAGAGTGGAGGGCGACCGGCTGACCGTGATCGGCCATCACGGGCAGCAGCCCGGGGACGAGACCCCCTTCATGAACATGTCCCTGGACACGGACTATCCGGCCGCCGAGGTGGTGCGCACCGGACGGGCGGTCTATCTGTCCTCCCCCGAGGAGTACCGGTCCCGCTATCCGCTCACCTGGCCGCTCGCCCAGCGTTTCAACCGCCGGTCCTGGGCCTTTCTCCCGCTGATCGTCTCGGGCCGCACGATGGGCGCCTGGATGGCCGCCTTCGGCCACCCGGTGGCCTTCACGCCCGACGAGCGCTCGGTCCTGACCACGGTGGCCCGGATGCTCGCCCAGGCCCTGGCCCGTGCCGGCACCGCCGAGACCCAGCGGGAGCTGAGCGAGAACCTGCAGCGCTCGATGATGCCCTCGCTGGGCCCCGAAGTCCCCGGCATGGAGGTGGCCGCCCGCTACATCCCCACCGGCGGCGGCCTCCAGGTCGGCGGCGACTGGTACGACATGATCCCGCTGCCCAAGAGCACCTCGCGCTCCGGCACGAGGTCCGGGACGGACCGTTTCGCCCTGGTCATAGGGGACGTCCAGGGTCACGACGTACGTGCCGCGGGTCTGATGGGCCAGCTGCGCGTCGCGCTGCGCGCCTACGCCGCCGAGGGGCACCCGCCGGACGCGGTGCTTTCCCGCGCCTCCCGCTTTCTGTACGGCATGACCGACGACGGCGACGGTGACGGGGGCGACTGCGCCGACTCGCGCTTCGCGACCTGTCTGTACGCCGAGGTCGACCCCCACAGCGGCGTGGTGGAGATCGCTCGCGCGGGCCACCCGGACCCGGTGATCCGCATGGCGGACGGCACGGTGCTGCTGCGGCTGACGGCGGGCGGGCTGCCCCTGGGCGTCGACCCGGACGCCGACTACCCGACCACCCGGTTCGCCCTGGAGCCGGGCGAGACGATGATGTTCTGCACGGACGGCCTGATCGAGACCGGCGGCCACGACCTGGACACCGGCTGGCAGCGGATCCGTACGGTCCTGGAGGAGCACAAGGGCACCACCGAGGAACTCGCCGACGCACTCGTCCAGGCCGTGCACGGGCCCTCCTCGCACTACACCACGGGGCCGCTGATCGACCGGCGCGAGGACGACATCGCCGTACTGCTGCTGAGCCGGCGCAGCGAGGCCAGGGCCCTCCCGATGGCACGGCGCACCCTGCTGACGGTCGCCCAGGCCGAGCCCGAGCGTGTGGCGGTCGCCCGGCGGCAGCTGCGCGAGGTGCTGCACGACTGGGCGTCCGAGGACCAGGTGGACTCGGCGGTGCTGCTGCTGTCGGAGATGCTCACCAACGTCCTCGTGCACACCGACGCCGACGCGCTGCTGCTGGCCGAGGTGCAGGGGGAGAAGGGCGAGCGGCGGCTGCGGGTGGAGGTCACCGACGCCGGCGACGACCTGCCGCACAAGCGCCGGCCCGGGGAGTTGGCCTCCTCCGGTCGTGGCCTGGTGCTGATCGAGATGCTCGCGGACGCGTGGGGCGTGGTGCCGCAGGGGCAGGGCAAGAGCACCTGGTTCGAGCTGCACGAGCGTCCGCGTGAGCATGTGAACGCGTGAGCGCGTGGGTTCGCCCGCGGCGGGGCGCTCCGTCCGCGGCAGGGGCCGGAAGGAGGGCGCCGGGTCCGCCGGAACCGCCCGGCGCGGCGCCCCGAGCGGCCCGGCGGCACCCGCCCGGACCCCCCGGTGGCACCCGGACCGCCCGGAGCCGCCCGGCGAACGGGGCGGGCGGCTCCGGGGGAGGGTCCCGGGAAAGGCCCCGGGCCGCCGGCGGTCAGTCCTGCGGGCCCTTCGCCGTCATGCCGTGGACCGCCGGAACGGTGCCCAGACGGCCCTTCTTGAAGTCCTCGAAGGCCTGCACGAGCTCTTCGCGGGTGTTCATGACGAAGGGACCGTAGTGGGCCATCGGCTCGCGGATCGGCCGGCCGCCGAGGAGGACGACCTCCAGGTCGGGCGTGTGGGAGTCCTGCTTCTCGTCCGCGCGGACGGTCAGCGAGGAGCCGTCGCCGAAGACGGCGGTCTGGCCGAGGCGGATCGGCCGGCGCTCGGTGCCCACCGTGCCCCGGCCGGCGAGGACGTACGCCAGGCCGTTGAAGTCCCTCCGCCAGGGCAGGGTGACCTCGGCGCCGGGGGCCAGCGTCGCATGGATCATCGTGATCGGTGTGTGCGTGATGCCGGGACCCTTGTGGCCGTCCAGCTCACCGGCGATGACCCGCAGCAGCGCGCCGCCGTCGGGGGAGGTCAGCAGCTGGACGGAGCCGGCGCGGATGTCCTGGTAGCGCGGCGGCATCATCTTGTCCTTGGCCGGGAGGTTCACCCACAGCTGCAGCCCGTGGAAGAGACCGCCGGACATGACCAGGTGCTCCGGCGGTGCCTCGATGTGCAAAAGCCCCGAGCCCGCCGTCATCCACTGGGTGTCGCCGTTGGTGATGGTGCCGCCACCGCCGTGGGAGTCCTGGTGCTCGAAGATCCCGTCGATGATGTAGGTGACTGTCTCGAAGCCGCGGTGCGGGTGCCAGGGGGTGCCCTTGGGCTCGCCCGGCGCGTACTCCACCTCACCCATCTGGTCCATCATGATGAACGGGTCGAGATAGCGGTAGTTGATCCCCGCGAACGCCCGGCGCACCGGGAAGCCCTCGCCCTCGAAACCGCTCGGCGCGGTCGTGACGGCGAGCACGGGACGGGCCACGGCATCGGCGGGTGCGGCCACACGGGGCAGGGTCAGCGGGTTCTCGACGGTCACTGCGGGCATGTCGGTTCCTCTCCTGTACGCCCAGAGTAGTTGAGCGTTGAACTTCCTGCCGGTTGCAACAAAAGGAGCCCGGGGAACATTCCTCCGGGCTCCGGACGCCGAGTGCACCGCCGGACGGGGGCCGTCCGTCCGCAGGGCGTGACGTCCGGCATCTAGCCGTACATCCGGCGCATCGCGAATTCCACCATCTGCTCGACCGCCTTGGCGTCGAACACGATCCGGTGGTCCCCCTCCATGTCCAGGACGAAGCCGTAACCGGTCGGCAGCAGGTCGATCACCTCGGCACCGGTGATCACGAAGTACTTGGACTCCTTGCCCGCGTACCTCCGCAGCTCCTTGAGGGAGGTGAACATCGGGATCACCGGCTGCTGGGTGTTGTGCAGTGCGAGGAATCCGGGGTTGTCCCCGCGCGGGCAGTACACCTTGGAGGTCGCGAAGATCTGCTGGAAGTCCTCCGCGGTGATCTGTCCCGTGGTGAAGGCGCGCACCGCGTCCGCGAGCGAGGGCGGCGACGGCTCGGGATAGAGCGGCGCCTGCTGGCCGTACCCACCGACGCCACCGGGCATCTGCTGCTGCGGGGGAACATAACCCTGCTGTGCTGCCCCATTGCCCATCGGCTGGCCGTATCCGTACATGCAGCACAGCGTACTGACCCGGCGAGGACTGAGTCACAGTAACCCGGATCAGGGTTGCCTCTTATTACCGGCGGGTAGCATCATCTGAGCTACTGGTTGGTATACGAACCAACGTGATCCGAAAGCGAGGAGTCAGTGCCTCGCGAGTCATCGACGGGAGCCGTGGCCATGGGGCACTACAAGTCGAATCTCCGCGACATCGAGTTCAACCTCTTCGAGGTCCTCGGACGGGACGAGCTGTACGGCACCGGCCCGTTCGAGGAGATGGACACCGAGACCGCCAAGAGCATCCTCGAGGAGCTGGCCCGTCTCGCGGAGAACGAGCTGGCCGAGTCCTTCGCGGACGCCGACCGCAACCCGCCGGTGTTCGACCCCGAGACCAACACCGCGCCCATCCCGGAGAGCTTCAAGAAGAGCTACCGGGCCTTCATGGACTCCGAGTACTGGCGGCTCGGCCTGCCCGAGGCCATCGGCGGCACCACCGCCCCGCCCTCGCTGATCTGGGCGTACGCCGAGCTCGTCCTGGGCGCCAACCCGGCCGTGTGGATGTACTCCTCCGGCCCGGCGTTCGCCGGGATCCTCTACGACGAGGGCAACGAGGTCCAGAAGAGGATCGCCCAGATCGCGGTCGAGAAGCAGTGGGGCTCCACCATGGTCCTCACCGAGCCGGACGCCGGCTCGGACGTGGGCGCCGGCCGCACCAAGGCGATCCAGCAGGAGGACGGCTCCTGGCACATCGAGGGTGTGAAGCGCTTCATCACCTCCGGTGAGCACGACATGGCGGAGAACATCCTCCACTACGTGCTCGCCCGTCCCGAGGGCGCCGGCCCCGGCACCAAGGGCCTGTCCCTCTTCCTCGTCCCGAAGTACCTCTTCGACTTCGAGACCGGCGAGCTGGGCGAGCGCAACGGTGTCTACGCCACGAACGTCGAGCACAAGATGGGCCTGAAGGTCTCCAACACCTGCGAGCTGACGTTCGGCGACAAGCACCCCGCCAAGGGCTGGCTGATCGGCGACAAGCACGACGGCATCCGCCAGATGTTCCGCATCATCGAGTTCGCTCGCATGATGGTCGGCACGAAGGCGATCTCCACCCTGTCGACCGGCTACCTCAACGCGCTGGAGTACGCCAAGGAGCGCGTCCAGGGTCCGGACCTGGCGAACTTCCGGGACAAGACCGCCCCCAAGGTCACCATCACCCACCACCCCGACGTGCGCCGCTCGCTGATGACGCAGAAGGCGTACGCCGAGGGCATGCGCGCCCTCGTCCTCTACACCGCCTCCATCCAGGACACGATCGCGGTCAAGGAGGCGAACGGCGAGGACGCGTCGGCGGAGCACGCGCTCAACGACCTGCTCCTGCCCATCGTCAAGGGCTACGGCTCCGAGAAGGGCTACGAGCAGCTCGCCCAGTCCCTGCAGATCTTCGGTGGCTCCGGCTTCCTGCAGGAGTACCCGATCGAGCAGTACATCCGCGACTCCAAGATCGACACCCTGTACGAGGGCACCACGGCGATCCAGGGCCAGGACTTCTTCTTCCGGAAGATCGTCCGCAACCAGGGCGCCGCGCTGAACTCGCTCGCCGAGGAGATCAAGAAGTTCCTGGCGCTCGAGACCGGCGGCGAGACGCTGGCCGGCGCCCGCGAGCAGCTCGCCAAGGCGGCCGTCGAGCTGGAGACCGTCGTCGGCCAGATGCTGACCGACCTCGCGGCCACCGAGCAGGACGTCAAGAACATCTACAAGGTGGGCCTCAACACCACCAACCTGCTGCTCGCCGCCGGTGACGTGGTCGTCGGCTACCTGCTGCTCAAGGGCGCGGCGGTCGCCGTCGAGAAGCTCGAGTCGGCGTCGGGCAAGGACAAGCCGTTCTACCAGGGCAAGATCGCGGCGGCGAAGTTCTTCGCGGCCAACGTCCTGCCGGGCGTCACCCTGGCGCGCAAGGTCGCCCAGAACGTGGACCTGGAGCTGATGGAGCTGGACGAGGCCGCGTTCTAGTCTCCGGCCGGTCCTCCGGCGGCCCACCGTCCTCACGAGGGTCCGCTCCCGCCGACGGGAGCGGACCCTCCGCGCGTCGTTAAGGTGAACCCCATGAGTACAAGCCAGCGCTTCGACCGCGGCCACACCGACGACCTGATGTCCTTCCTGGCAGCGAGCCCGTCGCCGTACCACGCCGCGGCGAACGCGGCCGCACGGCTGGAGAAAGCCGGATTCCGCCGGGTCGCCGAGACGGATGCCTGGGACGGCACGAGCGGCGGGAAGTACGTGCTGCGCGGCGGGGCGATCGTGGCCTGGTACGTCCCCGAGGGCGCCGCGCCCCACACCCCGTTCCGCATCGTCGGGGCCCACACCGACTCCCCGAACCTGCGGGTCAAGCCGCTGCCCGACACCGGGGCGCACGGCTGGCGCCAGGTCGCCGTGGAGATCTACGGCGGCCCGCTGCTGAACTCCTGGCTCGACCGCGACCTGGGTCTGGCCGGCCGGCTCACGCTCCGGGACGGCTCCAGCCATCTGGTGAACATCGACCGCCCGCTGCTCCGCGTCCCCCAGCTGGCGATCCACCTGGACCGCTCGGTCACCACGGAGGGCCTCAAGCTCGACAAGCAGCGCCATCTGCAGCCGGTGTGGGGGCTCGGCGACGACGTCCGCGACGGCGACCTGATCGCCTTCCTGGAGCAGGAGGCCGGGATCCCGGCGGGCGAGGTGGCCGGCTGGGACCTGATGACCCACTCCGTGGAGCCGCCCGCCTACCTGGGCCGGGACCGCGAGCTGGTGGCGGGCCCCCGCATGGACAACCTGCTGTCGGTGCACGCCGGCACGGCGGCGCTGGCGGCCGTGGCGACCGGTCCGGGGGCGGCAAAGCTGCCGTACATCCCGGTGCTGGCCGCCTTCGACCACGAGGAGAACGGCTCCCAGTCGGACACCGGCGCAGACGGCCCGCTGCTCGGAACGGTGCTGGAGCGTTCGGTGTTCGCCCGCTCGGGGACGTACGAGGACCGGGCGCGCGCCTTCGCCGGCACGGTCTGCCTGTCCTCCGACACGGGGCACGCCGTCCACCCCAACTACGCCGAGCGGCACGACCCGACCCACCACCCGCGCGCGGGCGGCGGCCCCATCCTCAAGGTCAACGTCAACAACCGCTATGCCACGGACGGTTCGGGACGCGCGGTCTGGGTGGCGGCCTGCGAGAAGGCCCAGGTCCCCTTCCAGTCCTTCGTCTCCAACAACTCCATGCCCTGCGGCACGACCATCGGGCCCATCACCGCGGCCCGGCACGGCATCCGCACCGTCGACATCGGCGTGGCGATCCTCTCCATGCACAGCGCCCGCGAACTGTGCGCCGCGAACGACCCGTTCATGCTGGCGAACGCCCTGGTGGCCTTCCTGGAGGGCTGACCGGCAGGACCGAGAGGACCGACCGCCGAGCCCCGTGAGGGCCGCCTCCGCACGGTCGCCCCGCCCGCGGACAGCCGGAGTCGACCGGAAGGCACCGGACCGGCCACCGCCGAGGAGGCGCCCCCATGGGGCGTGGTGGTCCCCCTGCTCGAGTCGAGGAGGACCACCACCGCACGCGCGGCGGCCGCGGCGGCGGGTACGGCGCGAGGACGCCGGTCAGCCGTCCATGCCGGCCAGGACCAGGGGCAGGCGGTCCGCGCCGCCCTCGACCAGCCGCACCGGGACGCCCCAGTCCTGCTGGTGCACATGGCAGGCGGGGTACTCGTTCGCCGGGTCGTCGTCGCAGGAGGCGGCCATCGCGGAGACGTGCAGGACGCCCTCCGAGACGTCGGGGTTGAGCTCCAGGGTGCGGGACAGGTCCGTGCCCGTGCCCTCCCCGGAGCGCAGCAGCTCGGGCGGGGTGGAGGAGACCAGCAGACGGGTGGACGGGCCGTAGCGGGTGTCCAGCTTCTGGCCCGCCGGGGCCTGGAAGATCACGTCCAGCCGGAGTGCGCCGGGCGCCACCTCCGTCGCCGCCCGCTGGGTGCGGTGGGCGACCCCCTCGACCCGTACCGCCTCCTCCGGCAGGCGCAGCCGGGTCAGCCGGTGCCGGGCCGACTCCACCACCACGATGTCCTCGCCGACGAGCACCGCGTCGCTGGGCTCGCGCAGATCGGTGGCGAGCGTGGTGACCTCGCCGGTCGCCGGGTCGTAGCGGCGCAGGGCGTGGTTGTAGGTGTCGCTGACGGCGACCGAGCCGTCGGGGAGCGCGGTCACGCCCAACGGGTGCTGGAACAGGGCCTGCTCGGCGGCGCCGTCCCGGTGGCCGAAGTCGAACAGGCCGGTGCCGACGGCCGTGTGGACGGTCCCGTCGAGATCCACCCAGCGCAGTGCGGACGTCTCGGAGTCGGCGAGCCACAGCCTCTCGGGCGTGGCCGCGAGCCCGGAGGGCTGGGCGAACCAGGCCTGGTCGCCGGGTCCGTCGACGAGCCCCTCGTTCGTGGTCCCGGCGGTGACGAAGACGGTGTCGTCGGCCGGGTCGTACGCCCACAGCTGGTGCACACCGGCCATGGCGATCCACACCTTGCCGTTCCACCAGGCCACGTCCCAGGGCGAGGACAGGTCGACCTCGCGGGCCGGGCCGGACGTCGCGGACCCCTGCCACCACTGCCGGCCCGTTCCGGCCAGGGTGGTCACCTCGCCGGTGGCGAGGTCGAGGCGGCGCAGCGCGTGGTTGACCGTGTCGGCGACGACGACCGACCCGTCCTCCATCAGGGCGAGTCCCTGCGGCTCGTTGAAGGACGCCGTTTGTGCGTCCCCGTCGGTGAATCCGCGTGTGCCGGACCCGATCCGCCGCACCACGGTCTCGCCGTCCTCCGCCAGCTCCACCAGCTGGTGCCGGGTGGTGTCGCTGACCAGGAAGGTGCCGGAGGGCAGCAGCAGGGCCTTGCCCGGGAAGCGCAGGGTGGTGGGTTCCGGCTCCGGCGGCACGTACGGCCCGTCCCCGCGCCGCAGCGTGCCCTTCGCCTCGTGCTCGGCCTCCAGCTCCTCCACCAGCCGTTCGATCGCGTGCGCGTGTCCCTCGCCGGCGTGCTGCGCGACGACGTATCCCTCGGGGTCGATGACCACGAGCGTCGGCCATGCGCGCACGGCGTACTGCTTCCAGGTGGCGAGTTCGGGGTCGTCCAGCACCGGGTGCTCGACCCCGTAGCGCTCCACGGCGTCCACGACCGCCTGGTGGTCGGCCTCGTGCACGAACTTCGGCGAGTGCACCCCGATGATCACCACGGTGTCCCGGTGCTTCCGCTCCAGCTCCCGCAGCTCGTCGAGGACGTGCAGACAGTTCACGCAGCAGAACGTCCAGAAGTCCAGGATGACGATGCGGCCTCGCAGATCGGCGAGGGTGTACTGCTTGCCGCCCGTGTTCAGCCAGCCGCCCCTGCCGATCAGCTCGGGGGCACGGACACGGGCACGTCGGGGTGCTGAGTCGCTCATGGGACCAGGGTGCCACCGCTTCGCGGTCCCGCCCCGTCCGGCCCCGGCGGCCGGGTGCGCGGCGGCGTTCAGCCCGTCGGAGCACCGGCGGCGTTTCCGCGGCGGCGCCGGGGAAGCGGTGAGGCATGAAATTTCTTGTGCGGGACCGGATCCTCGGCATCGGTGACGACTACTGGATCGAGGACGAGCACGGCACCAAGGTCTTCCTGGTCGACGGGAAGGCGATGCGGCTGCGGGACACCTTCGAGCTGAAGGACGCCCGGGGCCGGGTCCTGATCGACATCCGTCAGAAGATGTTCGCCCTGCGGGACACGATGGTGATCGAGCGGGGCGGCGAGCCCCTGGCGAGGATCCGGCGCAAGCGGCTGTCGCTGCTGCGCAACCACTACCGGGTGTCCCTGGTGGACGGCACCGAGCTCGACGTCAGCGGCAAGATCCTCGACCGGGAGTTCGCCGTCGAGTACGACGGGGAGCTGCTGGCGGTCGTCTCCCGGCGGTGGCTGAGCGTCAGGGAGACGTACGGCGTGGACATCGTGCGGGACGACGCCGATCCGGCCCTGCTGATCGCCGTGGCGGTGTGCGTGATCCACATGGCGGAGAAGGAGCGGGACGAGCGGTAGCCCCCGGCACGGCGGACGCCCGGTGCGGCGAGCGCCCGCGGACGGCACGCGCTCAGCGGCGGGGCGGCTCCAGGCCCAGGACCCGGTCCTTCAGGGCCGGGAACTGCTCACGGGTGGCCGCGACCCTCGCCGGGTCGATGTCGGCCGTCAGGACCTCCTCGTCGTGGCCCGCCTCGGCCAGCACCTCGCCCCAGGGATCCACCACGACCGAGTGTCCCGCCTGCGCAACCCCGGCGTGCGTCCCGGCCGTCCCGCAGGCGAGCACGAACGCCTGGTCCTCCACCGCCCGCGCCCGGGCCAGCAGCGTCCAGTGCGCGCGCCGGCGCTCGGGCCAGCCCGCCGGGACCACCAGGGTCTGGGCACCGGCGTCGACCAGCCCGCGGAAGAGCTCGGGGAAGCGGAGGTCGTAACAGGTCGCCAGGCCGAGGGTCGTCTCCGGCAGACGCACCGTCACCAGGTCCCGGCCCGCGCTCATCAGCACGGCCTCGCCCCGGTCGAAGCCGAAGCGGTGGATCTTGCGGTAGGCGGCGGCCAGGTCTCCGGAGGGGGTGAAGACGAGGGAGGTGTTGTACAGGGGTCCCTCGGGGTCCCGTTCGGGGATGGAGCCGGCGTGCAGCCATACGCCCGCGTCGCTCGCCGCCTTCGCCATGGCCTCGTAGGTGGGCCCCTCCAGCGGCTCGGCCTCGCGCCCGAACTCCTCGAAGGCGAAGGCCCCGGTGGTCCACAGCTCCGGCAGGACGACCAGGTCGGCACCGGCCTGCTCACGGACCAGAGCGGCCGCCCGACGCCGCCGTGATGCGACCGGTTCGTCCTCGTTCACGGCAATCTGGATCAGTGAGACGCGCACACTACCACCGCCCTGGCACTCGACTTTCCCCGGGGGGCCTACGATCGTCACACGAAAGCACTGCCGGGGCGTCTTGGAGCAGCGTAACTTAACGCCTCAGGACGCCCACTGACCGCAGCCACCTCCCGCTGGCAATGCCGAGACAACCTGCCCGTGTACCAACCGCCGAGGGGTACTGTTCCGTGAGTCTGCATCCCACCCTCCAGCCCTACGCCGATGCCTGGGCCCACTCCGTCGAGGCGATATCCGAGTTGGTGCAGCCCCTTGTGGAGGGCGACTGGAACCGACGGACCCCGTGCCCCGGCTGGTCGGTCCGTGACGTGGTCTCGCACGTCATCGGCATGGACTGCGAGATGCTGGGCGACCCACGCCCCATCCACACGCTCCCGCGCGACCTGTTCCACGTCACCACTGCGCACCAACGCTACATGGAGATGCAGGTCGACGTCCGCCGTCATCACACGGCACCGGAGATGACCTCCGAGCTGGAGTACACGATCATCCGCCGCAACCGTCAGCTGCGGAACGAGTCCCGTGACCCCGGCACCAAGGTGCGCGGCCCGCTCGGGGTGGAGATCACCCTCGAGGAGGCCATGCGCTACCGCGCCTTCGACATCTGGGTGCACGAGCAGGACCTGCGCACGGCCCTCGGCCGGCCCGGCAACCTCGACTCGCCCGGCGCCCATGTCACCCGGGACTATCTGCTGGACGCCCTCCCGGAGGTCGTCGCGACCCGGGCGGAGGCCCCGCGCAGCTCGGCGATCGTCTTCGACGTCCACGGCCCGGTGGAGTTCCTGCGCACCGTCCGTGTCGACATCAAGGGCCGCGGCACCCTGGAGACGACTCCCGCTCTCGGTCCGGTCGTGTCCCTCTCCCTCGACTGGGAGACCTACGTCCGTCTGGCCTGCGGCCGTGTGAGCCCGGAGGCGGTGGCGGACCGGGTGAAGACGGAGGGCGACCAGGACCTGGCGGCCGCCATCCTGAAGAACTTCGTGGTGACGAAGTAAGGGCGAAGCAAGGGGCGTCGTCCGGATCGTGCCGCAGGTCGCGGGGGTCGGCACGCACTCCCCCCACTGCACTGGACAGGCGTGGGGCATCCCCAGCGGCGTCGTCGTCGCTCGCCGGCGCTTCGCGTCGGCTCCTTCCTCCGCCTCGCATCCGCACGCACCGACCCCCGCTCACCGCGGTCGCCGGGCACCGCCCGTCGGAGCCGGCCCGGTCCACACGACACCCCTCGTCCCGGGCGGGCGTGCCGCCGCAGCGGCACGGGGGCGCAACGGCCCCCGCGCGGAAGGCGCGAAGCCCACACCCGCCCGCACCGGCGCGGGAGGCCGTCACGCGGGGACGTGCACCGTCTCCACCCTGCTGGCGACCAGCCGCTCCCGCTCCCGCCGAGCCGCTCGCCCGCGCAGCCGCAGGATCTGGCTCACACCGAGCGCCTGAAGGACGAACACCGCGGAGAAGGCGACCGTGTAGTCGCCCCCCGTCCCGTCCAGCAGCACGCCTGTCGCGAGCAGCGCCGTCATGGAGGCGATGAAGCCTCCCATGTTGGTGATGCCGGAGGCAGTCCCCTGACGCTCCGGCGGATTCGCCGGCCGTGCGAAGTCGAAGCCGATCATCGAGGCCGGCCCGCACGCCCCGAGCACCACGCACAGCGCCACCAGCAGCCACATCGGCGCCGGCCCACCGGGATGGGCCAGGGTCGCCGCCCACATGACCGCGGTCGCCACGATCGTGCCGAGCGCCAGCGGCAGCCGCGCCGCGTGGTGCCGGGCGACGATCTGCCCGTACACCGGGCCGATGACCATGTTGGACACCACCACCAGCGTGAGCAGCTCCCCGGCGGCCGTCCGGGTGAGCCCCTCCGCCTCGACCAGGAACGGCAGTCCCCACAGCAGCAGGAACACCATCGCCGGGAACTGCGTGGTGAAGTGCACCCACAGCCCCAGCCGTGTCCCCGGCTCCCGCCAGGCGGCGGCGATCTGCCGTCGTACGTACGCCGCGCCCTGGTGCGGCAGCGGCTCCGGCTCATGGCCCTCGGGGTGGTCCTTGAGGAACAGGAGCACCAGCACCAGCACCACCACTCCGGCCAGCGCGCTGCCCGCGAAGGCCGCCGTCCAGCCCACCCCGTGCAGCAGCCGGGCCAGCAGCAGCGTGGACACCAGGTTGCCGGCCATGCCGGCCAGTGCGGCGAACTGGGCGATCAGCGGCCCGCGCCGGGCGGGGAACCACCGGCCGCCCAGCCGCAGCACGCTGATGAACGTCATGGCGTCGCCGCAGCCCAGCAGCGCCCGGGCGGCGAGCGCGGTGCCGTACGACGGCGAGAGCGCGAAGCCGAGCTGACCGGCCGTGAAGAGGACGGCGCCGATGGCCAGCACCTTCCTGGTGCCGAGCCGGTCGACGAGCAGCCCCACGGGTATCTGCATGCCGGCGTAGACGAGCAGCTGCAGGATCGAGAACGTCGACAGCGCCGAGGCGCTCACATGGAAGCGCTCGACGGCGTCGAGGCCGGCGACGCCCAGGGACGTGCGGAAGATGACGGCGACGAAGTAGACGGCGACGCCGACGCCCCAGACGAAGAGGGCACGCCGGCCGCCGGGCGGGTCGCCGGGCCGGGAGACGGACACGGCGGAACGCGGCAGCGAACTCACCGGACCTCCCCTCGCGCCAGGTGGGAGAACCAGCTGATGTGCCGGTGCACGGCGTCGACGGCCGCCTCGGCGTCCCCGGAGCGCAGCGCGTCCAGGATCTCCTCGTGCTCGGCGAGCGTCTTGGCGATCCGGTCGGGGTGGGAGTGCATGACGGCGACGCCCATGCGCAGCTGACGGTCGCGCAGCTGGTCGTACAGCCGCGACAGGATCTCGTTCCCGCCGCTGCGGACGATCTCGGCGTGGAAGCAGCGGTCGGTGACGGCGGCCTCGGCGAACTCGCCGGCGGCGGCCTGCCTCTTCTGCTGCTCCAGCAGTTCCTCGAGGCGCTCGACGAGTCCGGGCGGCGCGGGTACGGCCTTTCTGACCGCGTGTTCCTCGACCAGCTGCCGGGTCTCGACGACGTCGGCGATCTCCTGCGCGGAGACCGGCAGGACGAGGGCGCCCTTCTTCGGGTAGAGCTTGAGGAGCCCCTCGGCCTCCAGCCGCAGCAGCGCCTCGCGCACGGGGGTGCGCGAGACCCCGACAACCTCGGCCAGCTCACCCTCGGTCAGCAGGGTCCCGCCCTCGTAGCGGCGGTCCAGGACGGCCTGCTTGACATGGGTGTAGACGCGGTCGGCGGCGGGGGGCTGCTTCACGGCCAGGCTCATGCCCACAGGATAGATACAACAGGTACCCATGGCGTATCCCGTCCGGCATGCGGACGGCGGACGCGGCGGACGAGCCGCCGGGAAACCTTCGGGGGAACTGTCCCGGCAACCGCACAACCATCACCCGCGGTTGCACGTCAGACAGACGCGGCACCACTTCACGGGCACTCAACTCTGCCGCATCGAAGGGCCATTCGACCAAATCGGGGTAATTCTCTTGAAAACCGGCATCCAGGGCACCCGTCTTCGCAGAGCCGTCGCCGTCGCCATGACCGCCGGGGCCTTCCTCGCCACCGGGACCCTCACCGCGGCGCCCGCGCAGGCCGCTCCCGCCAAGGCCCCCGCCGCGCCGTCGATCGGGGCCAAGGGCGGCTTCGTGATGGACAACGCGTCCGGCAAGTCGCTGTACTCCAAGGCGGCGGACACCAGGCGCTCCACCGGTTCCACCACGAAGATCATGACCGCCAAGGTCGTCCTGTCGCACCCCAAGCTGAACCTCGACGCCAAGGTCACCATCCAGAAGGCGTACAGCGACTACGTCGTCAAGAACAACGCCTCCCTGGCCCGCCTGATCGTGGGCGACAAGGTGACCGTGCGTCAGCTGCTGTACGGCCTGATGCTGCCCTCGGGCTGCGACGCCGCGTACGCGCTGGCCGACACGTTCGGCTCGGGCTCGACGCGGGAGGCACGGGTGAAGTCGTTCATCGCCAAGATGAACAGCACCGCCAAGAGCCTCGGCATGAAGAACACGCACTTCGACTCGTTCGACGGCATCGGCAAGGGCAACAACTACTCGACGCCGCGCGACCTGACGATCCTCACGCGCAGTGCGATGAAGAACTCCACCTTCCGCACGATCGTGAAGACGAAGTCGTACACGGCCAAGACCATCACCAAGACGGGCAGCACCCGCACGATGGCGCCGTGGAAGAACACCAACCCGCTGCTGAGCAGCTACAAGGGCGCCATCGGCGTGAAGACCGGCTCCGGCCCGCAGTCCAAGTACTGCCTGGTGTTCGCCGCCACCCGCAACGGCAGGACGGTCATCGGCACCGTCCTCACCTCCCCGTCCGCCGAACAGCGCAGCACGGACGCCACCAAGCTCCTGAACTACGGCTTCGCCAGGCTGGGCTGAGCCGTCCGCCCGACCCGTACGACGGGCCCGCCGCCGGAAGCCGGCGGCGGGCCCGAGTCGTCTCCGGCGCACACCGGGGCGGGCCGCTTCCTGCCGGTGCGCCCGCCCCGGATCGTCCGGGTGCCGTGTCCGGGGCGGCTATCCCCAGGTGATCAGCCGCTTCGGCCGTTCCAGGATCGCCGCCACGTCCGCCAGGACCTTGGAGCCCAGCTCGCCGTCCACCAGGCGGTGGTCGAAGGAGAGGGCCAGGGTGGTGACCTGGCGGGGCTTGACCTTGCCCTTGTGGACCCACGGCTGGGGCTTGATCGCGCCGACGGCGAGGATCGCGGACTCGCCGGGGTTGAGGATCGGCGTGCCGGTGTCGACGCCGAAGACGCCGACATTGGTGATCGTGATCGTGCCGCCCTGCATGTCGGCGGGGGACGTCCTGCCCTCCCTCGCCGTCGTCACCAGCTCGCCCAGCTCCTTCGCCAGCTGCGGAAGCGTCTTGGTGTGGGCGTCCTTGATGTTCGGGACGATCAGCCCGCGCGGGGTGGCCGCGGCGATGCCCAGGTTGACGTAGTGCTTGACCACGATCTCCTGGGCCGCCTCGTCCCAGGAGGCGTTGATGTCCGGATTGCGCTTGACGGCGACCAGCAGCGCCTTGGCGATCAGCAGCAGGGGGCTCACGCGCAGGCCCGCGAACTCCTTGTCCTGCTTCAGCTCCTCGACGAGCTTCATGGTGCGCGTCACGTCCACCGTCACGAACTCCGTGACGTGCGGCGCGGTGAAGGCCGAGCCGACCATCGCCGCCGCCGTCGCCTTGCGGACGCCCTTGACGGGGACGCGGGTCTCGCGGGCCGGGTCGTACGACGGCGCGGACACGGAGGCCCGGGTCTCCGGGGCCGGTGCCGGGGCGGGCTCCTGTGCCGGGGGCGCGGCTGCCGCCGCCACCGCGGCGTGCACGTCCTCGCGGGTGATGATGCCGCCCGGGCCGGTCGGGACCACCGTCGCCAGATCCACGCCCAGGTCCTTGGCCAGCTTGCGCACCGGCGGCTTCGCCAGCGGCCGGGGCCCGGCCTCGGCCGCCGCGGCGGCGCCGTGGCCGTTCAGCCCGGTCGGGGCCGCCGTCGGCGCCGAGGGGACCGCGACCTGCGGGCCCTTGCGCGGGCGGCGCCTGGTGGCGGAGGTCGAGACGCCGTACCCCACCAGGACCGGCCGGCGCTCCTCCGCCGCCGGCTCCGGCTCCTGCTTCTGCTCCTTCTTCGGCTCGGCCGCCGGGGCCTGCGCCGGAACCTCCGCCGGCGCCGCGCCCGCCACCTCCACCGAGATGATGGGGGTGCCCACGTCCACCGTGGCCCCCTCGGCGAAGTGCAGCTCGCGCACCACGCCGTCGTAGGGGATCGGCAGCTCGACGGCCGCCTTGGCCGTCTCGACCTCGCAGACCACCTGGCCGTCGGTGACCCGGTCACCCGGCTTGACGTACCACGTGAGGATCTCCGCCTCGGTCAGCCCCTCGCCGACATCCGGCATTCTGAACTCACGCACGGACGTTTCGGTCATCGTCGTCACGCCCCCTTCCTCAGTACGCCAGCGAGCGGTCGACGGCGTCGAGCACGCGGTCCAGGTCCGGCAGATACGTCTCCTCCAGGCGGGCCGGCGGGTACGGCGCGTGGTAGCCGCCGACCCGCAGCACCGGGGCCTCCAGGTGGTAGAAGCACCGCTCGGTGATCCGGGCGGCGATCTCCGCACCGGTGCCGAAGAACACCGGCGCCTCGTGGACCACCACCAGACGGCGGGTCTTCTCCACCGACGCCTGGATCGTGTCGAAGTCCAGCGGGGAGACCGAGCGCAGGTCCACGACCTCCAGGGACTTGCCCTCCTCGGCCGCCGCGTCGGCGACCTCCTGGCAGAGCTTCACCATCGGGCCGTAGGCCACCAGGGTCAGGTCCGTGCCCTCGCGGACGACCCGCGCCTTGTGCAGCGGGCCCGGGATGGCCTCGGTGTTGACCTCGCCCTTGTCCCAGTAGCGCCGCTTGGGCTCGAAGAAGATCACCGGGTCGTCGCTCTGGATGGCCTGCTGCAGCATCCAGTACGCGTCCGAGGCGTTGGAGGGAGAGACGATCTTCAGGCCCGCCACATGGGCGAAGAGGGCCTCGGGCGACTCCGAGTGGTGCTCGACCGCGCCGATGCCGCCGCCGTAGGGGATGCGGACGACGACCGGCAGCTTGACCTTGCCCAGCGCACGCGCGTGCATCTTCGCCAGCTGCGTGACGATCTGGTCGTACGCCGGGAAGACGAAACCGTCGAACTGGATCTCCGCCACCGGGCGGTAGCCGCGCAGGGCGAGACCGATCGCGGTGCCGATGATGCCGGACTCGGCCAGAGGGGTGTCGATGACGCGCTCCTCACCGAAGTCCTTGTACAGGCCGTCCGTCACCCGGAACACACCACCGAGCTTGCCGACGTCCTCACCCATGATCAGGACCTTGGGGTCGGACTCCAGGGCGCGGCGCAGCGACTCGTTGATCGCCTTGGCCAGGGCCATCTTCTCCGCTGCCATGATCAGACCCCCTCTGCGTCCGCGAACGACGCCTGGTAGGCGGCGAACTGGGCGCGCTCCTCGTCGACGAGCGCATGCCCGTCCGCGTACACGTGCTCGAAGATGGCGAAGCCGTCCGGGTCGGGCATCGCACGGACCGCCTCGCGCACTCGTCTGCCCAATGCCTCGCTCTCGGCCTCCACGTTTGCGAAGAACGTCTCGTCCGTGCGGTGCGCGGTCTCCAGGTGGCGGCGCAGGCGCAGGATCGGGTCCTTCGCCTCCCAGGCCAGGCGCTCCTCCTCGCTGCGGTAGCGGGTGGGGTCGTCGGAGGTGGTGTGGGCGCCCATGCGGTAGGTGTACGCCTCGACCAGGGTGGGCCCCTCGCCGCCGCGGGCGCGCTCCAGCGCCCACCTGGTGACCGCGAGGCAGGCCAGCACGTCGTTGCCGTCGACGCGGACACCGGGGAAACCGAAGCCCCGCGCACGCTGGTAGAGCGGCACACGGGTCTGCTTCTCGGTCGGCTCGGAGATCGCCCACTGGTTGTTCTGGCAGAAGAACACCACGGGGGCGTTGTAGACCGCGGAGTAGGTGAACGCCTCGTTCACGTCACCCTGGCTGGAGGCGCCGTCACCGAAGTAGGCGATGACCGCGGAGTCCGCGCCGTCCTTGGCGACGCCCATCGCGTAGCCGGTGGCGTGCAGCGTCTGGGAGCCGATGACGATCGTGTAGAGGTGGAAGTTGTTGCTGTTGGGGTCCCAGCCGCCGTTGTTCACCCCCCGGAACATACCGAGCAGGTTGACGGGGTCGACCCCGCGGCACCAGGCGACGCCGTGCTCGCGGTAGGTCGGGAAGACGTAGTCGTCGTCGCGCAGCGCCCGGCCGGAGCCGATCTGGGCGGCCTCCTGGCCGAGCAGCGAGGCCCACAGGCCCAGTTCGCCCTGGCGCTGCAGGGAGGTGGCCTCGGAGTCGAAGCGGCGGGTGAGCACCATGTCGCGGTACAGACCGCGGAGCTCCTCGGCGGTGATGCCGGCGACGTACTTGTCGTACTCGGCGTTCTTGACGCGCTTGCCCTCGGGCGTCAGCAGCTGCACAAGCTCGGGGTCGGCGCTCTTTTTGGTGCCGGAGCTCTTCCTGGTCCCGGCGCGGCTGCCGGCGCCGGCGGTCTTCGTGCCGGTTGCGCCGGTCTTGCTTCTGGTGCTGCGTCGTGGTGTGCGCGCGGTAGTGCTCTCCACGGTCACGTGTGCTCCTCCGTCGGTCCGGCCCCCGGGATTGCCGGTGGACCAGTACGGCTCTCACCTGTCCTGGACCACGGGGCACGGGGTGGGTGCCACTCGGCCGGGAACAGGCGTGACAGGTGCCCCGGCGAGCGCCCTGCAGCAGTCACGTTACCCAGTGCTCCACATTTCTGGGAAACCCCTCTGACCTGCGCGTTTTCTTGGATTTCCAAGTATTTTTCCTAGGACGTCCAAGTATGGGGCGAGGCGTCGGGGCAGCCGCTGGTCACAGCCGTGCAGGGGGCCGGAACACCGGCACGGTATCCCGGTCACCCCTGAGTCGGGAAGGGTTCAGATGTGGCCGGAACTGCTCCGGTCGGCGGATCCCACCGGGTGAACGGCGCAGCGGCTCGCGGCGCGCGGGGGCGGCATGCGGCGGGGAGCACCTCCCCGACCTGATGTGACCGAAAGCGACTGCTGGCGACTGTCTGTGACAACGCCCAGCTCACGGCGGCCTCGGGTGCCCTACCATCTGGCGCGTGCCGCGCCCTTGTGTACCACCCCCCGTGCCCCACGCGCCCCCTCTGAGCGCCTTGTTGCGCCAGTACTCCGCCGGTTCCGTCCTCACCTGCGAGCCGGTCGACCAGGGACTGCTCAACCGCGGCTACCGGCTGTGCACCACCCGCGGCCGCTACTTCCTCAAGCACCACTTCGACCCGGAGACCGCCGATCCGGCCGCCATCGCCCGTCAGCACCGGGCCACCCAGCGCCTGGCCGACCTCGGTGTCCCGGTGGCGCCCCCGCTGGCCGGCCGCGACGGGCGCACGGTCGCCGTCATCGGCGGTCACGCCTACGCCCTGCACCCCTGGGTCGAGGGACGGCACCGCCACGGAGGCCAGCTCACCACGGGGCAGTGCGCCCGCCTGGGGGCGCTGCTGGGGGCCGTCCACGCCTGTCTGGAGCGCGTGATGCCCCCCGGGGGACGTACCAGCCCCGCGGCGGGTACGTCACCCGGGGGGCATCACGCGCTCCAGACA
>NZ_MUME01000002.1 GCF_002155915.1 Streptomyces thermovulgaris
ACCTACGCCGACCCGGTGCCGGCGGGGAGGGCGTGCCCGTGCGGCACCGGGTCGGCGTAGGTCGCGTTGCGACGGACCATGCGGTGCGCTGGGGTAGAGAGGAGACACGCTTTCCCCTGCCCCGGACGGCGATCATGACGATGTCCCCCTTCGGTGCCGCCTTCGGCGGCTCGGACCCGTTCTCCGAGATCCTCAACCGCTTCTTCGGCATGACGCCCGCCGCCTCGCCCCCACGGGTGCAGCGTGTGCCGATCGGACGGCTGCTGACCGAGTCGGCACGCGAGTTGATCAACCAGGCCACCAAACGGGCGGCCGAGGACGGCAGTTCCGACCTGGACACCGAGCATCTGCTGTGGGCGTGCACCCAGGTGGAGCCGGCCCGCGGACTGCTCGCCCAGGCCGGGGCCGATCCGGACCGTCTCGGCGCGGACATCGCCGAGGCCCTGCCCGGTGAGAGCGCCCTGCCCTCCGCACAGCCCGGCCTGACCCCGGCGGCCAAGCGGGTGCTGCTGCGCGCCTACGAGCACTCCCGGGCGGCCGGGGTGTCGTACATCGGACCCGAGCACATCCTCGGCGCCCTGGTGGACACCCCGGGCTCCCCGGCGGCGCGCATCCTGGCCGCCCACGGCATCGGGGCCGACCAGGTGCGCCGCAGCGCCGACACGGCGTCCCGTCCCGACACCGCGCCGGGCGGGGGAGAGACGCCGAGCGCCACCCCGACCCTGGACCAGTACGGCCGCGACCTGACCGAGGAGGCACGGGCCGGAAAGCTGGACCCGGTGGTGGGACGCGCCGCGGAGATCGAGCAGACCGTCGAGATCCTCTCCCGCCGTGCGAAGAACAACCCCGTCCTGATCGGCGAGCCGGGGGTCGGCAAGACCGCGATCGTGGAGGGGCTCGCCCAGCGGATCGTCAACGGGGACGTCCCCAAATCCCTGGAGAACAAGCGGGTGGTCGCCCTGGACCTCCCCGGGCTGGTGGCGGGCACCCAGTACCGGGGCCAGTTCGAGGAGCGGCTGAAGAAGGTCATCGACGAGGTCAAGGCGGCCTCCGAGTCGACGATCCTGTTCCTGGACGAACTGCACAACGTCGTCGGCGCCGGTGCCTCCGGCGAGGGCGCCATGGACGCGGGCAACATCCTCAAACCGGCCCTCGCCCGCGGCGAGCTCCATGTCGTCGGGGCCACCACGCTCGACGAGTACCGCCGGCACGTGGAGAAGGACGCCGCCCTGGAGCGCCGCTTCCAGCCGGTCATGGTGCCCGAGCCCGGCGTCGAGGAGACCGTGCAGATCCTGGAGGGCCTGCGCGACTCCTACGAGGCCCACCACCAGGTCCGCTACAGCGACGACGCCCTGGTCGCCGCGGCCGAGCTCTCGGACCGGTACGTCACCGACCGCTTCCTGCCCGACAAGGCCATCGACCTGCTCGACCAGGCCGGGGCACGGGTGCGCCTGCGCTCCCTGAACCGGTCCACCGAGGTCGCGGAGCGCGAGGACAGGCTGGCCAAGCTGCGCCGGGAGAAGGACCAGGCCGTCGCCGCCGAGGACTTCGAGCGGGCCGCCGAGCTCAAGGAGCGGATCACCGAGGTGGAGACGGAGCTGGCGGGGCTGGCCGAGCGCCGCGAGGGGGTCCTCGAGGTGACCGCCGCCGACATCGCCGAGGTGCTGTCCCGGCGCACCGGCATCCCCGTCGCCCAGCTGACCGAGAGCGAGAAGGAACGGCTGCTGAAACTGGAGGAGGCCCTGCACGACCGGGTCGTCGGCCAGGACGAGGCGGTCGCCGCGATCGCACAGGCGGTGCGCCGCAGCCGGGCCGGCATGAGCGACCCGAACCGGCCCGTGGGCTCCTTCCTCTTCCTCGGCCCCACCGGTGTCGGCAAGACGGAACTGGCCAAGACGCTCGCCGAGTTGCTGTTCGGCGACGAGGACCGCATGGTCCGCTTCGACATGAGCGAGTTCCAGGAGAAGCACACCGTCTCCCGGCTCGTCGGCGCCCCGCCCGGCTATGTCGGACACGAGGAGGCCGGCCAGCTCACCGAGAAGGTGCGCCGGCAGCCCTACAGCGTGCTGCTGTTCGACGAGGTGGAGAAGGCCCATCCGGACGTCTTCAACACCCTGCTCCAGGTCCTCGACGACGGACGGCTCACCGACGCCCAGGGCCGCACCGTCGACTTCCGCAACACCGTGGTCATCATGACCTCCAACATCGGCGCCCAGCGGATCCTGGCCCACCAGGGCGACGTCTCCGCCATCAAGGACCAGCTGATGGAGGACCTGCGCGCGCGGTTCCTGCCGGAGTTCCTCAACCGCATCGACGACATCATCATCTTCCACCGCCTGAGCGAGGAGGACCTCGGCCGGATCCTGGAGATGCTGCTGGAGGGCAGCCGCCGCCGGGTGCGCGCCCAGGGGCTGGAGCTGAAGGTCACCGACGCCGCGAAGAAGCTGCTGATCGCCCACGGCCACCAGCCGGAGTTCGGTGCCCGCCCGTTGCGCCGCACCATCCAGACCGAGCTGGACAACCGCATCGCCTCCCTGCTGCTGAGCGACTCGGCCTCCCCCGGTGACACGATCGTGGCGGACGTCGACAAGGACGCCCTGGTCTGCCGGGTCGAACACCCGAAGTCCGCCTCGGCCGCCTGAGCGCAGCCACGGGGCCGGCCGTCACTCGCCCACCGACCTCCGGGTCGCGAAGGCGATCGCGGCGGCGACGGCGGCCAGCACGGCGACGCTGGTGAGCGCGGCCGGCAGCGAGACCCAGTCGGCCATGAAGCCGATCACGGGCGGACCGAGCAGCATGCCGCCGTACCCGAGGGCGGAGGCGGTCGCGACACCGCCCGGACCGGCCAGCGCACCGGCGCGCTCCACGGCCACGGGGAAGAGATTGGCCAGTCCGAGCCCGGTGACGGCGAAGCCGAGCAGCGCCGCCCACACCGACGGCGCGAGCGAGCCGAGCAGCATGCCGGCCGCGGCGAGCGCACCGCCGGCCACGAGCGTGCGGGTACGGCCCAGCCGTTCGAGCTGGGCGGTGCCGCTCAGCCGTCCGAGGGTCATCGCCAGGGCGAAGCAGGAGTAGCCGGCCGCCGCCGTGCCCGCAGAGGCACCCAGGTCCTGCTGGAAGTGCAGCGCGCCCCAGTCGGCCATGGCCCCCTCGCCGTAGGCCGTGCACAGGGCGATCAGGCCCAGGACCAGGACGAGTCCCCGGGTGCGGCGGTCCGTCCGGCGCGGGCGGCCCTCCTCGGGCCGTACGCGCTCCGCCGGCACCGGAGGTTCGTGCCGCAGCAGGGTGCGGCCCGCGAGGGCGGTGACGAGCAGGCCGATCAGGGTGAGGCCGAACAGGTGGCGGGCGGGGGAGAGATGGGCGGCCACGAGCCCGCCGAGTCCCGCGCCCAGCATGGCGCCGAGGCTGAAGGCGGCGTGGAAGCTCGGCATGACCGGCCGGCGCAGCGCGGCCACCAGGTCCACGGCCGCACTGTTGAAGGCGACGCTGATGCCGCCGTACGCGGCCCCGAAGAGCAGCAGGACCGCGCCGAGCGCCAGGACGGAGTGGGTGAGCGGGGGCAGGGCGACGCCGAGGGAGAGCAGCACGGCGTACACCACGGTGATCCGGTGGCTGCCGTGCCGGCGGCACAGACGGCCGGTCAGCGCCATGGTGACCACCGCGCCCGCGGAGACGCCCAGAAGCGCCAGACCGAGGCCGCCGGCCGAGGCGCCGGTCTGCTGCTTGATCGCCGGGATGCGGACCACCCAGCCGGCGAAGACGAAGCCGTCCAGGGCGAAGAAGGCGGTGAGGGCGATACGGAGACGGACGAGGGAGTCGTCCCGCACGAGCGGGCACGGACGGGTTTTGTTCAATAGCGGCACAAAATCAGGCTAGCAGCGCGCATCGGGAGGACGCCGCCGGGTTTCCGGCCCGGACGAGCCGCCGGGCGGCGGCGGGGAGCCGCCGGCCGGGGCGGGGCGGGTGCACCGGGACGGGCGGCGGCCCCGCCCCGGTCGCGCAGACGGCGTCAGGCGAGCGTCACCTCCACCGGGAGCCGCTTGATGCCGTTGACGAAGTTGGAACGGACCCGGGGCACGTCCCCGGCCAGACGGATGTCGGCCAGCCGCGGGATCAGCTCCTCGAACATGATCCGGATCTCGGTGCGGGCGAGGAGGTTGCCCAGGCACAGATGGGGGCTGCCCTTGCCGAAGGTGATGTGGTCGTTGTTCTGCCGGGTGACGTCGAAGTCGTACGGGTTGCCGAAGACCTCCTCGTCGCGGTTGCCGGAGGCGAACCACATGACGACCTTGTCGCCCTCCTTGATCCGCTTGCCGCCGAGCTCCACGTCCCGGGTGGCGGTGCGGCGGAAGTGGTACACGGGGGAGGCCCAGCGCAGGAACTCCTCGACCGCGGTGGGGATCAGGGAGGGGTCCTCCTGAAGACGGGCCAGCTGCTCGGGGTGCTGGATCAGGGCCAGCATGGAGTGGGTGATGGTGTGCCGGGTCGTCTCGTTGCCCGCGACCACCAGCAGCAGGAAGTAGTTGTCGAAGTCCTGCGGGGACAGCGGGACGCCGTCCCGCGGGGTGGTGTTGACCAGCTGGGAGACCAGGTCGGTGCCGTTGCCGCCGCGCCGCTGCCGTGCCAGTTCGCGGCCGTAGGCGAAGACCTCCAGGGCGGCGGGGGAGCGGAAGGGCAGATCGCGGTACTTCTCGCTCTCCTCGCTGTGCAGCAGGACGTCGGCGTAGTCCGGGTCGGTGTTGCCGATGATGCGGTTGCCCCACTCGATGAGCTGCCGGTTGTCCTCCGGGGGCACGTCGAGCAGCCGGGCCAGCACATTGATGGGGAAGTCGGCGGAGACCTCCTTGACGAAGTCGAAGGTGCCCTTGGCCAGGGCCGCGTCCAGGGTGGTCGCGGTCAGGCCGCGCAGGAAGTCGGTGTAGCTGTTGATCACGCCTGCGCCGAACTGACGCTGGATCAGGCCGCGCAGCGCCCGGTGGCGGACCCCGTCGAGCTCGAGGATGGAGGCACGCTTCTTGATCTGGTCGTCGTCGACCTCCTCGAGGTTGACGAACCTGGTGGAGGTGAACGTCTCGGGATCGCGGTCGACACGGACGATGTCCGCGTGCCGGGTCACCGCCCAGAAGCCGGAGTTGGGCGCCTCCTCGGGCTGCCAGTGCACCGGGTCCTCGTGGCGCAGGGTGTGGAACATGCGCCAGGGGGTGATGCCGTCGGTGAAGTTGTCGGGGTCGGCGAGGTTCACCTCGGCCAGCGGCAGCGGCTCGCGGAGGGCGTCGGACAGGGTCGGGGTGGTCATGGACGGCGTCTCCTTGACGTCGGGGGCCCGGTGCCGGCCGGGCCCGGTGTCGCGGGCGGGTGGTCAGATGTGGTGGGCGTACTCGGTGAACTCCCAGTCGGTGACGTACCGTTCGAAGCGTTCGACCTCGTTGCGCTTGTAGGCGAGGTAGGAGGCGGTGAAGTCCTTGCCGAGGACGTCGGTCAGCGCGGTGTCGGCCTCCAGGGCGTCCAGCGCGGCGGACAGGGTGGTCGGCAGCACGGCCGACCGGGCGGTGTCGTAGCCGTAGCCCTCCAGCGGGGCCGGCGGCTCCTCGCCGGCCAGCACGCCGAGCAGGGCGGCGGCCACGGTGCCGGCGATCAGCAGGTAGGGGTTGGCGCCGGCGTCTCCCAGGCGCAGTTCGAGACGGGAGCCGGAGCCCCGCTCGGGCGGGATGCGGACCATGGCGCTGCGGTTGTCCAGGCCCCAGTCGATCAGCCAGGGGGCCAGGGTGTCCGGTCCGAAGCGTTTGTAGGAGTTGACCGTCGGATTGGCCAGCGCGGCGAGCGCGGGCGCGTGGGCGAGGACGCCGGCCACCGCGTGGCGGGCGGTCGCGGACAGGCCGTGCGGCGCCGAGGGGTCGTCGAAGACGTTGCGGCCGTTCTCGTCCTCGCAGGACAGGTGCAGATGGAAGCCGGAGCCTCCCGCGTCGTTGAACGGCTTGGCCATGAACGTGGCCAGGCGTCCCTCCTTGCGGGCGAGCTCCTTGACCGCCGCCTTGAAGCGGAAGGCCCGGTCGGCGGCCGACAGGGCGTCGGAGTGGGTCAGGTTGACCTCGAACTGGCCCCCGTCGAACTCGTGGTTGCCGCCGCTGATGCCGAGGCCGGCGTCGCGCAGCAGGCGGAGCACCCGCAGCAGATGGTTGTCGTCGTCCCCGCGCAGGCCCGCGGTGTAGACGACGCCCCGGGCGCCGCCGTAGCGGCGCCAGCCCCGCGGGGAGCCGGGCACGGCCTCGCACAGGAAGTACTCCAGTTCGGGACCGATCACCGGGTGCAGCCCGTGCTCCTCGCAGCGGGCGAGAACGGTGCGCAGCAGGTCGCGGGGTGACTCGGGGGCGGGCGCCTTGGTGACCGGGTCGGTGACGTCGCCCAGGCAGCTTGCCACGCCGGGCTCCCACGGCAGCGGCACGAGGGTGTCGAGATCCGGTGTCACGCAGATGTCGGGCAGGCCCGCGTCCAGGCCGCCGGTGACCGGGACCACGTCGCCCTGCGGGCTGGTGTGGTACACGGCGCGGCAGAAGGCCAGACCATGGTCGCAGGCCGACGGCAGGTGCTCCAGGAGGACGTCCCGGGCGCGCTCGGTGCCGATGAGGTCGGGGTAGGTCACCCGGACCACGTCGATGCCCTCGGCGGCGAGCCGTTCCTGGTGCCGGCGGACGGAGGGGGAGTCGGAGGGGCTCACCAAGGTCTCCTCTGGGAAAGGGGGCGCTTCCCAGGCCGAAGCAGGCGCTGGGAGAGGGGGAGAGGGGG